>NZ_VPAM01000048.1:0-20509 GCF_013419215.1 Acinetobacter sp. YH12096
AGCAAGTAACTTGGACCAGTGTTGATCATTTAGCATTGTTCGAGGCATAGCGAGTGTAAAATTGGGTTTGGCGATTTAATTTTACTATCTCGCTATTTTTTTAATCAACAAATGTCAACAGACCCTAGTCCAAGGAATAGATTGTGCAAGATAAATTTCGAAAAACATGCGTATAGCATCAAATTTTGAATTTCTACCTCTATCTTGTTGCTTAATCCATTGTTCACCAAGTTGTCGCCATCCTTCCCACTCTTTACCATATATATTTATGAACCACTGCATGGTTAAATCGGTACTACGACCATCTTGTCTTTTACCATTGGTAATTTTATTGGTCATAATATTTTTCCTAATTTGGAATTACTTTTAATAAAAAAATGTGCATTGTGAGAGTCAATATCTTCAAAGCCATATTGGGTTAATACTTCCCAGCTTTGTATATTTGTTTGTTCCGAAGGTTCTTGGGGATTTAGCAATCTCTCCGATGCTTGTTTAAGGCAAGTTGTCACTTCTGTTGGGCTAGCAGCTGTATAAATTTCTTGTGAAGCTAATGATGCGTGATGTAAACATTTTTTAATTATCACTTTATCTACATTCGCTCTGCGCAAACGTCGGCCATAGCTGTGTCTATGTGAGTGAGGGGATAATCCCTCTGCTTTGGAAAAATTGAGTCCAATACGCTGTAATCCTTTAATATAGCTAGACTGAAATGCATTGAGTGTATAAGGCTCACCTATATAATCACGGTGAAAACTAATAAAAGCATAAGGGTGATTGCGCTCAATTCCCGTCAAGAAACGTGTGTAATCTTTCCAAAGCTTTTCAAAAATTTTTCCACATATAGTGGGAAACCAATATACTTCTAGATAGTAGTCCGAATTCTCAAAAGTATTAGTTTTCCACCCTACATGCTTTTTTCCTATCAAAGTGTTTCTAGGACTTAAGGCATATTTCTCTTTTAAAAAAGCAGCTCTTGTTGTTTTACCTGTTCTACTACGCCAATCATCAGGAGCTTTACCACTTTCAGGATGATAAATACGAACTTTTATATCTTCTTTTTTTCCATGAATCCTAATTACATCATGTACCCAAAGATGTAAGGCTTCAGATTCTCTTAAACCTCCACCATGCATAAGAAGTAAAATAAGTTGATCTCTCAATACAATACGACGATCTTTAGCCCCACCTATACCTTTGAAATAAAACTCTTCAAAATAGTGTTCAGGGAATTCTATAGCTTCTAAATTTTGTTTACCCAATGGGCGTTTTCCTTGAACATTCCGAGCGGATTGAACAATGGCTGATATGTTTTTATCAGCAATATGACCAAGAAAATCTTGCTGATTTTTGCGAAACCAAGCGGCATAATTAAGGCGCTTAGTAAAATTATCTGCATTAACTAAGGGATTCATTGGGACAGTATCTTGTTTTTCCGCAAGCCAATCAGTTAGTTGCGTTAATGCATGAATGTGTGATTTTGCGACAGATGAACTATGTGGAAGCCAAAATAGTCCAGAAGGATCCAACCCCTCATCATTTATTGTGCCTGTATAAAGGCGACTACTGAAACTTTCAAACATAGTCTGAGAGGTACTAAAACTATTAGTATTAGCTTCCATATACTCTAATAATAGCTTTGTGGCTTTGATAATCGTGGTAATAGTCGATAGACTCTTGCCATTTCTTTTAAGTTTTAAAATGTAGTCTAAAAGCGGTTTTATGACTTGTTTCTTTTCATCTAACAAAATAGGAATTTCAGTAAAAACGCCAGAGTTATCATCTACTATTTTTGCATTTACTTTTACAATCTGCATATTTAATCCCTTGAACCGATATCAAGTTAAAAATAAAAGGCAGAAAGCACCCATAACATTGATAAACTTAGCAATGTCTTTTAGAATGGGTTGGTCTTCATATTCCAAATTAAAGACAACCTATAAAGACTCATGTTGTCGCATGGGTCTTTATACTTTCTGTAGTTACATAATTAAAAATAAAATTAATCCATAATTTTTCCCTCCTTTAACCCGAGTTTGACGGCTATTTTGTGGCTTTCACCACGTCGTGGAACTTTATTATTTTTTAAAATTCGGTATACGAGGTCAGGTGAAAAATTATTATCTCGTGCCCATTCTGCGATTGAAATTCCTGATTTTATAAAATCATCTCGAACTTGCTTAATTGACTTGATCATATCAGACGAATTTTGAATAAATTTGACGAAAAAATATCGGATGGGAATGCTTAAGTCAAGTAATTATTTTTTATTTTAAGCTATTGTTTTTACTATAATAAATTAATTTAGAAACGTTTATTTATTCATTATATCGTCCATTAATTTAATATTTGATTTTATATTTTTAATATCATTCTCAATAGTTTCTTTATGGTTAATAAAATATTTCTCTAATGTTTTATCATCCGATAATAATGATTGTAGAAACTCAATATTATTTTCTTTATCTTTAATTTGATCTAAAAATTCTGTTTTCTTTTTAGAAAAAATCTCTTCCAATTTTTGCTTCTTTGTTCGATTCCTGAGTTCATTCATACGTGGTGTTTCGGTATAAGAAAAAACATTTTTTCTTGATGTTTCATGATTAACTTCTAAATATTGAAATCGTATTAAAACTTTTAAACCAGAATACATCAAACGCTTGGTCTTATCATTTCTGTAGATCTGATTAATATTAAGTTTTTCCCAAAATTTTTTGGCTTCCCAATTTTGAATTTCATAGTTATCGAATAATTCTAAGAATTCGTGATACAACGGCAAATGTACAGGTCTCTTCATGTTCAGTCTTTTAATCTTTTATTAAAAATGAGGATTATAGTCCGTGGATATTTAATCCTCAATTAGTGATATTTCTATTTTTTGAACAATTTATTTTAAATGTTAGAATTATCTATTGAGATTGGTCAATTAATACGCAAAAAAAGAAAAGAGAAAAAAATTACACAAGAAGCTTTAGCGTTACAGTGTGGTATTGACCGCAGTTATATCGGTCGCATTGAGCGTGGTGAAGTAAACATTACTATTGAAAAACTCTATGAAATTGCATTAGCTTTGAAAATCAGTCCTAAAGAGTTGTTACCGTAGATCTTATAGTATTTCTCAGTCGTAAATTTTTTAAACTTTATAAATAAAAAACACTAATGAATGGAATTTTAGAATTATGAATAAATTTAGCGGATTATTAGATTTTCCTGAATTTGAAGATCAAGTACATCGTCTTGAAGTTTTAGAATTGCTATTACGGGAAGACGAAATAGCATTCTCTATGAAATGGGCTTATGGTGCCGGAAACGCAGATGTATGGTTTTTTGACGGGATTGCAAAAAAAGAAGGTTCAAACTACATCACTAAAAGTGTTATAGGGAAAAAATATCAAGGTTCAACAGGTGATGATGATGGAAATGATATTTTATTTAAAAAGGTTTCATTTGATCATGAGTTTGGCGAACTGAAGTTAGAGGGAACGATTAAATATAAAGCACAAAATTTTGATTTTGAAGGTTTATTAGAATCAAAAAATAAGGATTTAATAGAAACGCAAAGACTTTCAACTCCTCTGAATGATCAAGATAAAAATAAAGCCGTGTGCAAAAAGCAGAATCGTCACCATAGAAGTAAACATTTATTTTTCATTCAAGCTGATATTGAAAATTTACCTGTTCATTTTAGGGCTTACGTCAAAGCAAATAGAGTTTTCCTTTCAGAAATAAAACAATATCAGGATATGTTGAAAGGCCTTAACTTAGCTCAAAATTTTATTAATTGGACTGTTGAGTGCCAAAAGAGGATTAGTTACTTTGAAGAACAATTACAACGAGTCATAGATGGAGACAGTACGCTACATGTGTTTGATGATGAAAAAAAGGATATGGCGTATCAACTGGAAATAACTTTAGATAGACAGCCCGACGAAGTCTTCTTCTACACAGATAACTTAAATCCAGATCAAATTGAATTAATTAATAATACTGATGAGTATTTTTATAGTCTCTATGAAAATATTCAAGAGAAAGGATATATCGTCTACCATACGTGGATTGATGCACTATCATTGATGTAAATATCAAATTTTTCAATAGGTAAGCTAGATCATTTATAAGAATACTAGCTTATCTAATCACGCCAAATCTTGTCGCATCTTCTTTAATTCAAATAGCTTTTTTTCTTGATTTCTACCACAATACCCTCAAAGAAATTTGAGAGTCATCTACGTGATTACAGGCGAAATTAAGAGCAAAATTGACCAGATTTGGAATGCATTTTGGAGTGGTGGTATTTCCAATCCTTTAGAAGTCATGGAGCAAATGACTTATTTATTGTTTATTCGCCGCCTTGATGAAATTCAGATCACTAAAGAAAAGAAAGCCAATCGCTTAAAGAAACCTGTAGAACATCCAATTTTCACACCTGAGCAAGATCATTTACGTTGGTCGAAATTCATCACTTTAGGCGATGCTGCAACTTTATATAATACCGTTGCCAATGAAGTCTTTCCTTTCATTAAAAACTTAGGTGCAGAAGACGAAACCACCTATAGCCACCACATGAAAGATGCCCGTTTTACCATTCCCACACCTGCACTTTTAACCAAAGTGGTGGATTTGGTTGCCGATGTACCAATGGATGATAAAGACACTAAAGGCGATATTTACGAATACATGCTCGGTAAGATCGCTTCAGCAGGTCAAAACGGTCAGTTCCGTACCCCTCGCCATATCATCAAGATGATTGTCGAGCTGATGCAGCCAAAGCCAACCGATACCATTTGTGACCCTGCTTGTGGTACAGCGGGCTTTTTAGTCGCTGCAAGTGAATATTTAAACGATCATTACAGCACTGAGATTTTTGCCAACCCTGAAGCTGCAAAGCGTTTTAGTGAAGATACTTTCTTTGGTTATGATTTTGATAGCACTATGCTTCGTATTGGTTCAATGAATATGATGCTGCATGGTGTTGAAAACCCACGAATTGAAAACCGTGATTCTTTGAGTGAAGCACATTCACATATTACTGAAAAATACAGTTTGATTTTAGCCAATCCACCATTTGCAGGTAGTTTGGACAATGAAAGCTGTGCCAAGAACATTCAAGCTGTTGTGAAAACCAAAAAGACCGAATTGCTGTTTTTAGCCTTGTTCTTACGCTTATTAAAAACAGGCGGACGTGCTGCGGTGATTGTGCCTGATGGCGTGTTATTTGGTTCATCAAAAGCACATAAAGATTTGCGTCAAAAGATTGTAGAAGAGCAAAAGCTTGAAGCGATTATTTCCATGCCGTCAGGTGTATTTAAGCCTTATGCAGGGGTTTCGACTGCCATTATGATTTTTACCAAAACCATGTCGGGCGGTACGGACAAAGTTTGGTTCTACGATATGCAGGCAGATGGTTATTCGCTGGATGATAAGCGTAATGAGCTAGATGCATCTAAGCATGAAAATAACAACATTCCTGACATTATTGCTCGTTTTAAAAACTTAGAAGAAGAAAGCTCTCGTAACGCCACAGAGCAAAGCTTTATGGTGGATAAAGCCGATATTGCTGCGAATGGTTATGACTTGTCGATTAACCGTTATAAGGAAGTGGTATATGAGCAAGTGGAATATGAAGCACCAAGTAAGATTTTGATGGATTTAGAAGTGCTTGAGCAGGACATATTAAAAGGAATGGCTACGCTTAAGGAGATGCTTAAGTGATCAAGGTTAAGCTCTCTGAAATTTGTGATTTACAAAATGGATATGCTTTTAAATCATCTGATTATGTTGAAAATTCAAATACCTTAAGTTGTCGTATGAGTAATATTCGATTAGGTGGAATTTTTGATATTGAATACAATCCAAGATTCTTACCTGATAGTTTTGCTGACCAATATAAAGGTTTTCTATTGAAAGAT
This sequence comes from Acinetobacter sp. YH12096, assembly GCF_013419215.1. Classification (NCBI taxonomy): domain Bacteria; kingdom Pseudomonadati; phylum Pseudomonadota; class Gammaproteobacteria; order Moraxellales; family Moraxellaceae; genus Acinetobacter; species Acinetobacter sp. YH12096. The sequence goes on from NZ_VPAM01000048.1 coordinate 5,907, forward strand.
GGTGATCTTGTAATTGCCATGACTGACCTTGCAAACGATCCAAAGCTTTTAGGTGTCCCGACTTTGGTGCAAACTGATGGTAGAAATATTTTATTGAATCAACGAGTTGGTAAGCTAATTATCAAAGATTCCTCTAAAGTAGATAATAAATACCTCCAACATGTGTTAAATGACCCGAAGACTAGAGAATATTATAGAAAATTCGCAAGTGGCGGTTTACAGATAAACCTAGGAAAAACGGATTTACTGAATGTTGAAATCCCACTCCCACCACTTGAAGAACAACGCCGAATTGCCTCTATTTTAGATCAAGCGGATGGGCTACGCCAAAAACGTCAGCAAGCGATTGAAAAGTTAGATCAGCTTTTACAAGCCACATTTATTGATATGTTTGGCGATCCTGTCAGTAATCCTAAAGGGTGGAATTTAGGTAGGTTGGGTGATGTTATTCATTCTGCAAAAGATGGTCCACACGTTAGTCCAAGTTACTCTGAAACAGGAATTCCTTTTTTATCTACTCGACATGTAAGAGCAGGAAAAATAGTTTGGGGCGACTTAAAATTCATTACAGAAGAAGATGCTCAGATACATTGGAAAAAATGTAAACCCACTAGAGGTGATATTCTTTATACCAAAGGTGGGACAACTGGTTTAGCAGCAGTTGTCGATACAGATTTAGATTTTGCTGTCTGGGTTCATGTGGCTTTATTAAAGACAAACCACGATAAAGTAAGATCTGAATGGTTAGTTTCCATGCTCAATACACAATATTGTTATGAACAATCTCAAAGGTACACTCATGGAATAGCAAATCGTGATTTAGGGCTCAAAAGAATGGTTAATATTGAAATGTATATTCCACCGTTAGATGAGCAAGATAAATTCGTTAATTTTAAAAATAAATTATTGAAAAATAATTTATTATTTGAGAGTAGCTATTCTTCTCTTGAACAGTTATTCAAATCATTACAAAACCAAGCATTTAACGGCACTTTATAAAATTTAATTAAAAATATGAGGGAATATATACATGAGCAACTTTCAGTTTTTAGAAGCTGGAAAGCCTGTGTATATCCCCTCTAAAATCTACTTAAAATAAATATAAAAATTTAATAGCGAGACAAATCTTGTCTATCAAATGCATTATGCTAAACCAAGTTCAAGAAATAAGCATAAAACTATGAATACAAAAGAATCTTTCGTATCCCAATTTTTTCGGATTTTAAATGTCTTTCAGGCATTACCGAAGTCGCCAAATCACCATATTTCTATCGAAGATTTACTAGAAAGCTTAAAAACAACCTATGAACCATTCCATGCTCCGCGTAAAACTCTGCAACGTGATTTAAAAACATTAAATGAAATTTTGCATCGAGGTCATATAGATCAAGTTGCAGCAAGCGGTCGCCGTTCTGCTTGTTACCGCTTGTCTTCAGATGCACAACTTAATTTAAATAAACAAAATATTATTCAAGATGAGTTTCAATCCCTTGCAACTATTCATAGTTACAACTTTTTAAAACCTTATTTCCCAGAATCTTGGCAAAAGACACTCTCTCAACAGTTTGAACAAGCTCAAAACACTTTAGAACTAAAAAACAAAAATGTATGGCTGACAAAATTTGGCTTTGCGTTAGACGGGGCTTTTCAAACGCATCTCAATCCAAAAAATGAAGTCAAAGAACTTATTTTTAAATGCATTCACCAAGATAACTCATGGTTAGAAATTTTATATCACCCTGAAGCTTTTGAAAGAGAAGCTACACGCTATACGATCAAGCCACACGGGGTCATTGTGAGAGGCCGAAAGCAGTATCTCATCGCTTCTAAAATTAATCATAATCGTAAAATCCAGATTCGTACCTTTAGCATGCATCGAATTTTACATGCTGAACCAACACCAGAAAGCTTAAGCATCGATATACAAGATATTGATATGCAAAAAGCCATTGAACAATATGAGTTTGAAGGTTTCTACAATGATGACAATCAACCGAAAGAAATTCAGTTGAATTGCTCAAACGTCTTACTATCTGAGCTGAAATTTTCAGAAATTCATCCATCACAACAGATATGGAGTGATGATGCAGACGCTTATTTTACCTTAACCGCTGAAATGCCGATTACTCAATCTTTTCTTGAATGGTTGGTGCAGAAGGCTCAATGGATTGAAGTCGAATACCCTGAGGACTTAAGAGAAGAAGTCAAAAATAGAATTATTGAAATGGCACAAAATTATGCACTTGAAGTCATAGATGATGATATTGAATGGCAAGAGGATGTTGAGGAAAATTTCGATGAAGAATGTGCAATACAGACGCTTGAAAGTATCCTCGCTGAGCCAGAGGACGATAATGTAATAACCCTACATGATCTGTTCCCACAAGCTGTTGAATTTGTTAGTGAGAAAGAGATGATTAGCACAGCTGAACTGCAAAGAAAATTAATGATTTCTTATAACTCGGCTGCAAAAATCATAGATCAGCTGTTACATGTGGATTTTATACAAAAAAGTGAAAGTGCAGGCAAATACTCAGTTTTAATTAAAAAATAAGGAAAGACGCATGGAAGATGCTCATGTGATACCACTAGATTTGCAGACCGCTCAGGGTAGTTTAGAGCAATTTAAACAACTGATTGAGGCATCGCCTTTAGATCAGGAAGAAGATTCATTTATACCTTTAAGTATTTATCGGGCTGAAAATGCAATTCAAGCTTTTAAGAAGCTGCCTCTGACTAAAACACATCGCAAGTCTTTTATTGAAATAATGGGGCTAAGCCATTTAGAAAATGTAAGCTCAAAGACACTTGCATTTTTTATGGACAGCAAAGAAGAACATAACTTAAAAGACCTTGTAGTCAATGCGTTGTTTAGCGTTATGGGTGAAAGCTTTCCCTATCAGATCCATACGGAGAACATTGTTCTAGAAAAAAGGACTGAACTAGGACGGATTGATCTTTGGGTGGAAACTGACGAACACATCCTCGTGATAGAAAATAAGATTCACCATCATGCAAATGATAATCCGTTTAACGATTATGTTTCACATGCACGTGCGAATAATCCTAAGGATAAAAAACTAAAATTTATTCTATTAGTCATTAAGGAACCAGAAGAAACGCCTGAAAATTATATCGTCATGACTCACTTTGACTTGTCCAAACATATTTTAAAAGAGCTTGGACAAAAGAGCTTACAGGCAGATCAATATTATCTTACCTACCTCATTGATTATATTTCAGCAATTGAAAAATTTAACCCACATTCGGAGTATGCAAAAATGCAAATGGACATCGTTAATTTTTACCGCAATAACCGTGAAATTTTAGAAAGTATTGAAGATGAAAAAAATAAAGAGTCGGTATATCAGTATTATGAACAAAAGGTTCGTGAAATTGTTGAGTTGTTAAAAGATCAAGAACTAGATTGTTTTTCAGATGCTGCTGAGTTTATAAAGCACGAAGATAACCTATCGTCTATAGGAGGCTCATTAAATAGTAATACGTTGCATACCACACAAGATGATTACCAATTAGAATTCGAGATTTATAAAAGTACAGCATACACCAATTTGTGGTGTCGTCGATTTAAAGCGAAATACATAAAAAAACAAGATTCACTTGAATTCCAAGCCTTTTTAAACAATGAGAATATTCCTTTTATTGAACAAGAGAATCATTATGATGTTCTCTTACTTGAAGAAAATGAATCTATTTCTGCTGAAGAATTTGTAGAAAAAGCTTACCCTATCATAAAAAAAATACTGAATAAAAGTGGTGTAGCTAACCATTAAAGTCCCCGATTTTTTAAAGGCAAATGAACTATACGGATTGTAAAGATCCGTATAGTACGTAGTTTAGCTTGAATGCACAGCTACAAACGGCTTTTAACGACTGCTCTCAGTAACCAGTATTTTATTTTTATAAAGCTATTATTCAAATTAACCTTATACTTTAGATAATTAGCCATTAAATCAAAAGGTTGATTCGGTTATAGTATGGAAATAAAGCATATTTAAAAATATTACTTGAGGGAATAATGAGCAATTTTCAGTTTTTAGAACCTGAATTTAAAAGCTTGGCAGCTACGGCTAAAGAAGCCGAAAAGCTCACGTATATATCCCCACAATTTGCCCTTGCAGCAGCTCGTACATCGCTTGAAAACCTTGTGCTATGGCTCTATCAATACGACAAAAAACTTACTCAGCCTTATGATGCTTCACTACATAACTTACTCAACGATCTGAAATTTAAAGACCTGATTCCACCCTATATTTGGGATAAAATGGATAACATCCGCATGGTCGGCAACAGTGCCGTACATGGGAAAAAGTTCAAACAACTCACAACAGAAGAAACCGTAAAACACATCAGCCATTTATTCTTGATGTATGTCTGGTTTGAACGTAACTACGGTTCACCGTCCAAAGACCGTTCACAGCCGCATATCTTTAAAACCGAACTGATTCCTAACGCAGATAACACACAGCAAATCACCGCAAACAAAGAACAACTACAGAAAGAAACCGAAGCCAAAGAAAAGCAATTTGCAGAACAACACAAAGCCTTACGTGAACGTGAACAGAAACTCTTTGAACTTTCGGCAAGTTTAGAAGAACGTGAAAAAATCCTCGCCAATATTGATGCAGAACTTGCCCAAAAGCGTGCCGAAGTCGAACAAGCCAAAATTGCTAACAGCAAAATCGAAGACCATACCGACTATAAAGAAGACGAAACCCGAAAACTTAAAATTGACCTCATGCTTGAAGAAGCAGGCTGGGAAATTGGTACATCAGTTCGAGAGGAAGTTGCTGTAACAGGTATGCCGAGTCCATCGGGTAAAGGTGCAGTGGATTATGTACTCTATGATGCCGATGGCTTACCTTTGGCTGTGGTTGAAGCAAAACGCACATCGACTGACCCTGATATTGGACAACAACAAGCCAAGCTCTACGCAGACTGTTTAGAGCAACAAACAGGACAACGCCCTGTCATATTCTATACCAATGGTTACAAAACCCGAATCTGGAATGATGTGCAAGGTGGCCCACCACGCTTAGTTCATGGCTTTTATACGCAAGCAGAACTTAAACGCTTGATCGAAAGACGTAAGAACAACCCTGATTTAAGCAGCTTCCCGATCAATGCGGACATTGTCGAGCGTTACTACCAAACTCGTGCCATCAAAGCCATGCTTGCAGCCTATCAACGTAAAGAACGTGCAGGCTTACTGATTATGGCAACAGGTACAGGTAAAACACGTACTGCCATTGCACTGGTCGATGTGCTGATGAAAGCCAATGTGGTGCAAAAAGCTTTATTCCTTGCAGACCGCACTTCATTGGTCAATCAGGCACACAACGCTTTTAAAGCCAATTTAAAAGATGCCTCATTCGTCAATTTACTTGAGGATAAAAACCAAGTGGGTCGTGTGTATTTCTCTACCTATCAAACTATGATCGGCTTGATTGACGAAAAAAATGCGGACGGTACACGCCAATTCGGTACAGGCATGTTTGACCTAATTATTATTGATGAAGCACACCGCAGCGTTTACCAAAAATTTGGCGAGATTTTTAAATACTTCGATAGTTTGCTTGTTGGTTTAACCGCAACGCCACGAGATGAAGTAGATCGTGATACATACGCACTGTTTGGCTTAGAAAGCGGTGTACCGACTGATTACTACGACCTCGATCAAGCCATTGCCGATGGCTATCTTGTGCCACCGAAAGCTTATTCTGTTCCGCTTAAATTTATGCGTGAAGGCGTAAAATATGACGAACTCTCAGAAGAGGAAAAACAACACTGGGACAGTCTAAATTGGGGCGATGAAGATGCACCTGAAGAAGTTTCAGCATCCAAAATCAATAAAGAGCTGTTTAATACAGGCACGATTGATTTAATGCTCAAGCACTTGATGGAAAATGGTATTAAAACTGAAGGTGGAGATCGTTTGGGTAAAACTATTATCTTTGCCGTCAATCAAAAACATGCCCAGTTTATTGCTGATCGCTTCAATGAAAACTATCCGCAATATGATGGCAAGTTTGCCCGTGTCATTACCCATGCTACTAAGTATCCACAAAGCTTAATTGATGACTTTAGCAAGAAAGATTTACCTGAGCCACAGATTGCGATTTCAGTGGATATGCTCGATACAGGGATTGATGTACCTGAAGTGGTCAACTTAGTATTCTTTAAAGCGGTTCGCTCTAAAGTCAAATTTATGCAGATGATCGGGCGTGGTACACGCCTTTGCAAAGAATTGTTTAGCCCTGAAAAAGATAAAAAAGAATTCTTTATTTTCGATTATTGCTCTAACTTTGAATACTTCAATGAAAATCCAGATGGTGCGCCTGTATCGACCACAGAGCCACTCGGACAACGCTTGTTTAAAGCGCGTTTAAATATCCTGAGTCTGCTCAATGCGAAGGATAATGCCACCGAAGAATTAAAAGCTGTACAGCTAGATATGCGTCAGAGTTTACAGACTGAAGTGAAGTCGATGAACAATGAGAATTTCATTGTGAAATCTGAACTTGAGCATGTTGAACATTTCAAAAATGATGATGCTTGGAACAACTTAGATGACCTTGCCATCGGTACATTACGAGAACACATTTCTAAATTACCAAACCAACTTGAGCCTGAAACTTTAGAAGCTAAATTGTTTGATATGCTTTGCTACAACCTTGAGTTGGCAGTATTGGAAAAGAACAATACAGCGATTCAGAGTTATGCCAATAAAGTGATTGAAATTGCTTCTAAGCTGGAAAGCAAAGAAAATATTCCTGTTGTTGCAGAACAGATTGCGCTGATTCAAGATATTCAAACCGTGGAATATTGGAAAGGCATTACCTTGCCAATGCTCGAAGCGATGCGTAAACGTATTCGTGGCTTGGTGAAACTGATTGAAAAATCGACCTCAACGATTGTGTACTCGATGCTTGATGATGAAATTGGTGAAGCAACAGAAGTGGATATTCCTGTGGTTTCCAGTGGTGTAAACATTGCTCAATACCGTAAACGAGTTGAAAGCTTCATCAAATCAAATGAAGATCACATCACCATTGCAAAGTTGAAACGTGGCTTAGCGTTAACACCAACTGATTTGAGTGAGCTTGAACGATTCGTTTTTGAAGCTCAGGAAGTTGAGAGTAAAGAAAAATTTGAGGAATGCTTTGGTGCAGATAAGCCATTACCTCTCTTTATTCGTTCACTTGTCGGTTTAGATCGTCAAGCGGTGCAACAAGCCTTCTCTAAATATCTGCAAGGCTCAACTTACAATGAAAAGCAGATTCGTTTTATCGAAATGGTGATTGAACATTTGACCATTCGGGGAACATTAGAAGCCTCGCAGCTTTATGAACCACCATTCAATCAAATCCATTATGAAGGGATTGATGGTGTGTTTGGTGATGCGGATGCTGACAACATATTTGGGGTTGTTGAAGCGTTTAATGAAAGTGCTGTAGCTTAGAACTTGTAATTGAGTTTTTATAATTTATATATTTTTTACTAGTAATATTCATTTTAAATTATCTTTCAAGTAATAAAAAAGATCCCTAAATGGGATCTTTTTTATGGCTTTTATATATTATTTACTACTAGTAATAACATATGAAGTCTGTTTTTTTATTTATTCTCATCCGCATCGGATTATTTTTTACGATATGCTTCTTGGCATTCAGGCGCATCACAATAGCCATAAAGATTTAATGAGTGACCTGTAAGTTGGAAACCAAATTTTTCTGCCACTTGATGTTGCTCATGCTCAATCACATCATTAGTAAATTCCACCACTTTATTGCAGTTTTGACACACAATATGGTCATGGTGATCTTCTTGCATAATCTCAAAAACAGAATGATTGTTTTCAAAATGATGGCGTTGAATAATACCTGCAGCTTCAAACTGTGTTAACACGCGATACACAGTTGCTAAACCCACATCTTCACCCTGTTCAAGTAAAGTCTTATAAATATCTTCTGCGCTTAAGTGATGTTGTCTTGAATTTTCAAGCAATTCCAATATTTTAATTCGTGGAAGTGTAACTTTAAGTCCAGCTTTACGTAAATCTTGATTTGAAATAGGCATGAAAAAAGGTCTCTCAACAAAATTAAAGTTGGAATATGCAACAAAGTTTAGATGCAGTATGATCTATCCTTGGATCAAATGCATCATAATTAATTTGGGATAGTTTAGCAAAATGCAAAAAATCATGCTGACGTTATTCGTCACTTCATTGCTCGTAGGCTGTTCAACCTTGGGCGTTTATAAAGTTGATATTCCACAAGGTACACCTTTAACTCAAGCACAAGCGGCTAAAATTCAAGTGGGAATGAGCCACCAACAAGTTCGCTTTTTGCTAGGTAGTCCAACTGTTGCCGATCCAATGAATCCGTTACGTTGGGACTACATTTATAAGTATACCCCAGGAACATATGCTAAAAAAGCCAAGATTCCTGCTGCACATGGTCAACACTTAAAAATCTTCTTTGACCAAAACGGTATCGTTCAAAAAATTGAAGGCTTAGAAACCATTCCAGAATCTCAACCGGGCTTACCAGGTTCTAAAGAAGCGATTTTAACTGCGCCACCACTATAGTCGCTTTAAGATAAAAATAAACCCCTAAATTTAGGGGTTTTTTTTATAAGTACAATTGCTTGAAACGATTGCCTCGACAATAACGGCCGACGGGATTTTTCTTGGCGCGATTACGACGAATATCTTTCGGATTAATGGTTAATGCACGATAGATTTCGACGCGATCACCTGCTTCAAGTAACTGAGAAGCATCGCTTAAACGTGCCCCGAAGATTCCAAGAGTTAACTCTTCGGGTAATTCAACTTGCTGTCGAATACCACTTTGCATAATGGCATCTTCAGCAGTCATACCGGGGTTAAAGCTCAGCGGAATTAATATCTGCTGTTCAACGCCTGCATAAGCCACCCACACTTGTAACTGAGCGGTCATTAGAATAACTGCCCAACTACAGCTACTAATGCCAATACTATCGACAAGGGCACTACGATACGTACGGCAATACGCCAAATATTATAAAAGGTTTCATGACTGAAGTTCATTGACTTACGTAGATGACTAATCTTCATAATCCAACCTGCGAAAATCGCATAAATCAGACAAATAATTAAGCCCCAAACCAACAAGGCAATATTAAATACTGGAACAACAGTGCTCAGTGCCCATACGAAAACCGCAACCAATAAAATCGCCCATTGCACCACTACGGCCAATTGGCGTTGTTGTAATTGTTCACGTGCCATTTGAATCAGCAATGCTGAAGCAGCAACCAAACCCACAACCAATGCTAAAGCAGGTACTTGTGTTTTTGCTGCGAAAAAGGCAAAAGCAACCACTGCCAAGAGTTGAGCGATCCAAATTGGAAATACCGTTTTGCTTGCAATCTCTTGTTGCTTCACGGCTGGTAAACTTGACTGCCAGTACAAGCCCATCCCCAAACCACTTGCTACGAGCGCCAAGACAGTTGCATTGCCCCACTCACTAAATTCGAGTGCAGTCATTTTCCACTCTGGTAAGGCAGTTCCCATAACATTCGCTAAGACTACTGCAGCAATCACACCAATAGCGGTCAAAATCACTAAAAATTGGCGTGGTACAAACGACAATGCAAATGCAATGACCGCAAGGACAGCCAAAATAATGCTATAGGCAAAGCCATTAGCTGTAAAAATTGCCACATATTGCGACGCGGCTGAAAGCATGGCACCTGCTAAAAATGGAATAAATACTACGGCAAGCCAACCGACTATACGCCATTTGGATGAAGCATCCGCATCACGTGTTAGCGAAGACAGTGCTTGAACTGCTGTAATTTTTGAACGTTTTGCTAAAGCAATTTCCAAATAACATAGCGGTAAAGCTAAAATAAGCATTGTACCTAGCCACAACAGCCAGAAATCTAGCTGACGTTCAATTTGAATACCTGTTACCGGTGCTAAAGTTGCAATAATGATAAAAGATAAACAGAACGCCATCAGTGGCGATAACCATTTCGACATCGCATTGTCCTGCATGACAAATTCCTTTGAAAATTCTAGCGCTATTTTGCCTTGCTGTGCCTTGAAAATCAAAAACAAAAAGCAAATCACCTTAAAGGTGATTTGCTGCGCAAATGATATTATTAGAATTTAATTGTTTTTATTTCATTTTTTGAGGTTATGAAAAGAAACGTGCAAACCAATTTTTGCCTTTTTTCTTTTCTTTTTCTTTGATGATACCCATCATATTTTCTTTAACCGCACCGACATAATCAGCATCATCGTGCTGAATATGGTTAATCAGCCATTTTGAAAGCACTTCATGTAATTCATTTTCAATCGCATGCCCCATTTCAAAACGGTCACGGTAAGATTCAATTTTTTTAATAAATAAATCATGTACGCGTTTATGTGGCACACGATATTTATAACCCGCTTCTTCTTGTAAAGATTCTTCGAAGGTAAAATGTGATTGCGTGTAATCAATAATGTTTTCCAGAATTTGTTTTACACGATCACGATCTGTATTTGCGTCAATGCCATCAATTTCATTGATGTAGTCAAGAATCCGTTTGTGTTGATCGTCAATCACATCGATACCAGTATTGTATTCTGGAACCCATTTCATTTTCATTACGACCACCTATAAATATGAAGGACTTATCACGTAAATTTCATCATATAATTAAAGAACTTAAATAAAAATGAAGTAAAAAGGTTGGTTTTAATTGAAATACTGCCATTTATATTGTAATCAATTGTTTTTATTATGTTAATTTATTTAATCCCGAGTATAAAGCTAAGATATTTTTTAATCAATTCAATATCTTAGAAAACACCCTTAATTCAATAAAGTGTAAGATATTCATTTTTATAATGAATATCTTTCATTCAAAATTAATACTGATCTGCACGTGTGACACGTTTTAAAGATGGGTCCAGCCGCTCACGTTCTAAACGTTCAACAACCGTCTTTGCAGCACGAATTGGACGACCATGTTGAAATAAAATCATTTCACCCGGCTCAAATGCTGTCCAAACTTCGTTTTGCGTTAGGGGTTCAGTGGTAATCACGGCAACACGGTCTTCAGGCGTAGTGACTTCACTAAAATCGACTTCAACATCAATATCAATCAACTGTGCAGGCTGAAATGGAAACTCTCGAACCAGCCAATGCAGCTTGGTAATCGCATAACTAAATAGCGCCTGCCCATTCGACAAACAAAAATTAAAGGTGCCATGTTCTGCAATTTTAGGAGAAATTTCTAATAACAGATCAAACACCTGATCGAGTGTAGGTTCGGTATAACCAAAACGTTTCACCATTTGCTCGAGCAAATAGCAAAAGGCCAATTCACTGTCGGTATTGCCGACGGGGCTGAAGCGCCCTGTGAGCTCAGGCTGAAAGCCATGTAGGTCGCCATTATGTGCAAAAATCCACTGTCTGCCCCACAATTCACGACTAAATGGATGTGAGTTTTCAAGATTAATTTTGCCTTGTGTCGCTTTACGAATGTGTGCAATCACATTGCGAGATTTAATCGGGTAGTTTCGGATCAGCTCAGCAATCGGAGACTCTACAGCAGATTGATTGTCGACAAATAAACGGCATGCTTTATCTTCAAAAAAAGCGATACCAAAGCCATCACAATGATCTGAGGTAATTCCTGCTCGCTGCGAAAATCCCCGAAACGAAAAAGTAATATCGGTGGGAGTCGCACAATTCATTCCGAGCAGCTGGCACATATCGATCATTTCAGCAGTAAATCTATGATTTCTCTATTGTGCATGACAGTTTTAGTGGTTGTAAATCTAAAATCGGCGCCATTGTAAGAGTTTTTATAATCCAACAGGGCAAATACATTATTTGATTTTTTCAAAAGTTACTTAGCCAACTGATAAATAATAAAAAAGCCTCAAAAGAGGCTTTTTTATATCAAAAAATGCTAAGTATCTTAAGCTTTTTTCACATTGGTTCGATTGGTGATTAAAGTCCCCACACCATGATCTGTAAAGATTTCAAGTAATGTTGCATGAGGTACACGACCATCAACAATATGCGCGCTGATTACTCCACCTTTCACTGCATCTAATGCACAGCCAACTTTCGGAATCATGCCGCCATAGATCACGCCAGTTTCAATCAAACGATCGACTTCTTGGGTGGTTAACCCAGTCAGCAGATTTTTATTTTCGTCTAAAACGCCCGTGATATTGGTCAAAAGAATTAGCTTTTCCGCACCCAATGCTTCAGCCACTTTACCTGCAACTAAGTCAGCATTGATGTTGTAAGTATTGCCGTCTTCGTCTACACCTAATGGCGCAATAACAGGAATAAAATCGCTTTGGGTAAACATCTCAAGTACGTCAGTTTTCACACCAACCACTTCGCCAACGAGACCTAAATCAATCTGTTTTACTGAACCGTCTTCGGCAGTTTTTTCCATCAATAATTTTTGCGCACGGATCAAATTACCATCTTTACCCGTTAAACCAATGGCACGACCACCGTGTTTATTGATTAAGTTCACAATCGACTTATTCACGCTGCCGCCCAAAACCATCTCAACAACTTCCATGGTTGCAGGGTCTGTCACGCGCATACCGTCAATACGATCTGATTCACGTCCTAATTGTTTAAGGAATGAATCCACTTGTGGACCACCGCCATGTACCACAATCGGGTTTAGACCAACCGTTTTCAGCAATACGATATCACGTGCAAATGAGCTCTCAAGCTCAGGATCGGTCATGGCATTACCACCATACTTCACTACCAGCGTCTTACCCGCAAAACGTTGAATATACGGCAAAGCTTCCGTCAGTATTTGTGCTTTGTCGATGCCAGTATGTTGATGTGGCATTTGCCTCTCCTTATTGAGCATCTGGAATGTCATGAGCAATGTCTGGATAGTGCTCAACTAACATGGAAACAAACAGATCTCGTATTTCTTTTAAGCGTGCTGATGAGTTGGCATCAAAGCGTAAAGTGAAATACTCACCTGTATTCGATGCTCGAATGATGCCAAATCCATCATCAAAATCAAGGCGTATTCCATCAATTTTACTGATTTGTGCTGGAATTCGCGCAGAATTGGCTTCAACCTGCTTTAAAACTTCCGCTGGATCATGCTGATGCGTACTGACATATAAATCTTCGGTACTAAAGCGCTCTGGATATTTCGCCAAAGCTTGTGACAATGTCAGTCCCTGAGCTTGAATATATTCTAAGACCCTTAAGGCAGCATATAGACCATCGTCATAGCCGCCACCACGACCATCATTAAAAACATAATGTCCTGCGTATTCACCACCAAAAACCGCTTTGCCTTTAGATTGGGAAATATATTTTCGCAAGAAACTACTGCCTGTTCGAATCATGACAGGCTGCGCATCTAGATCACTCACAGTATCGCGAATCATCGTTGAACATTTCACATCAAATACCACTTCTGCATGTGGTTTTTGAGTCAAACAAATTTCAGCAAATAAACATAATAATCGATCTGCAGAAACCACTTTGCCAGTTTCATCAATTAACACTAAACGATCACCATCACCATCTAAAGCAATGCCAATATCGGCCTTTTGCAACTGTATGGCTTGGCGAAGGTGAGTTAAATGTTTGAGCTGTGATGGATCTGGAGCATGATCAGGGAAATGTCCATCAGCTTGGCAACGTAATGCCAAAACTTCACAGCCTAATTTGTTTAATAATAAGGCTGCACAATGCCCAGCTGAACCATGCATGCCATCGATCACAACTTTAAGCGGTTGCTGTAAATGAATGTCATCTAAAATAAATTTCTGATAGGCCAAACAATATTCAGGCTTGATTTCGTGTGGCTCAAGTTCAGTCATCAAATGCACACGTTCCGAAGAAAAACAATTTCGTGCTTCGACTGCAACGTGTTGAATCATCTCCGGACAAGGTGGCTCACCTTTGATAATCCACTTGATACCATTATCTGATTTAGGATTATGGCTCGCCGTCACCATAATGCCATTGCCTTGAAATTGTCCCGCAATAAAATACAACATCGGGCTTGAGCAGCAGCCAATAATTTCCGCTTCAAGGCCAGCCTCATGGCAGACTTTTTGAATTATTTTTGCATAGGTTGGACTGGTTAAACGCGCATCATAGCCAATGGCAAGGCTCTTTTGCCCTGCATCTAAATATTGTTTGACTAAGCCACAAGCAATTGACTGAACTAAATCAGCATTTAAGAGCGATATTTTCCCGCGAATGTCATATGCACGAAAAATATGTTGCGGAAAGTGACTAAACAGTGAACCCATACTATGTTCTTCTAATTACATCTTTATTAATTAAAAAATCTAAAATTCTATTGAGAATTTAAGCTTTTAATTAAAGGATAAAATCCTGAAAAAAAGTGTAGCTTTTTTATAACAATTTTAGTTAATAATCAATTAATAATATTTAAATACTAGATTTCTTTCATAAGTCATTTTTCACTCAGCTCCAAGTTATAAATTCCAGCAATTAGATTGAATCTTAATGCTAGTCTTTTGCCTCGATTGCGATATCGCTCAGCAAGAATTTTGAAGGTTTTCA
>NZ_VPAM01000049.1:0-19124 GCF_013419215.1 Acinetobacter sp. YH12096
AACAAAAAGCGTGTACACAGCGCATTGGGTTATGTATCGCCTTTTGAGTTTGAAGCAATGTACTATGATAAGATTAACCCGTTAGGTCACGTGGCCTAACTTAAATAAAAATGTCTCCGACAAACCCAGTACGGTTCACAGTTCTTTTTATTCTAAGTTCAAAGTCATACAAAACATCTAAATTGAAAGCTTATAAAGAGTGAAAATAGAAAGTTCACTGTATTTATATCTGCATCTAAATGAAAAGAATCTATTGAAAACACGATTATAAAAGTCATGCACCAAAATAGTGGAGCTTGGAAACTTAATAGAACACTTATCGTTTTGTATTGCCTAAATAAAATAGGAAAACGATTGGTGTTTTAGTGTTAAAATACTGAAAAATAACAAAAAATTAATTTTGGCATGATGTGTGCAACATAGTATTCAAACTTGGATACAAGAATGAGCACATCAATGAACTCAATAAAAACTTTAGGCTGGACTTTAGCAGAATGGAAAGCGGGCTACGCGAATAACACAATTCAATTGGAAGAATTATATGCCTTGGTTGAGCAATTTGACCATGCAGATTCAGCATGGATTTCCATTGCATCGATAGAACAATTAACTGCGCAGATTGACGCTTTAAAACAAATCGAAAATGCTGCGGCCTTACCTTTATTTGGTGTGCCTATTGCAGTTAAAGACAATATAGATGTGGTGGGCTTTGCGTCAACGGCTGCGTTTAAATTATTTACGGACATAAAAATTGAAGATGCCTTTGTGGTGCAACGCTTAAAACAAGCGGGTGCGATTATTGTAGGCAAAACTAATTTAGATCAATTTGCCACAGGATTGGTCGGTACACGTTCGCCATTTGGTGCAGTGCCGAATACTTTTAATCCTGACTTTGTAAGCGGTGGTTCAAGCTCAGGTTCAGGCAGTGTGGTGGCGCGCGGTTTAGTCCCGATTGCGCTCGGTACAGATACAGCAGGCTCAGGGCGTATACCCGCAGCATTTAATAATATTGTTGGTTTAAAGCCAACCAAAGGGCGTTTTTCAAATACTGGCTTATTGCCTGCGTGTAAAAGCTTAGATTGCATTTCAATTTTTGCCTTAACCGTCGTTGATGCAACTGCAGTGGCAGAAGTTATGGAGGGTTTTGATGTAACTGACAGTTATTCACGTGTGAATCCTGCTACAGCGCCTGCAAAGTTCAGTGCACGATTAAAGTTAGCCATTCCAAAACAATTAGAATTTTTTGGTGATGCCCAATCGGCGGATGCATTTCAGCAAGCACTGACTGAATTAAAAAACTTAGGCGCAGAACTAACAGAAATTGATTTCAGTGCTTTTAGTCAATTGGCGAGCCAACTTTACCAAGGGGCATGGGTCGCAGAGCGAACTGCTGCAGTTGCAGATTTATTAGAAACATCGGTGCAAGACTTTGACCCAACGGTTTTGGAAATCATTCAAAAAGGCCAGCAGTACACTGCGGTTGATGCTTATAATGCCGAATATTTAAAGCAAGAATTGGCTCGAGACATTCAGCAAACCTTAGCGCAATTTGATGCCTTAGTGGTGCCAAGCTCGCCAACCATACACACGCTTGCAGAAATGGCTGAATCGCCAATTGAAAATAATAGCCACTTTGGCACCTATACCAACTTTACCAATTTAGCAGACCTTAGTGCCATCGCTGTACCTGCAGGCTTTCGTGCCGACGGGCTGCCTTTTGGAATCACATTCATTGCACCGGCTTGGCACGATACGGCTTTAGCAGATTTTGCCGAAAAATGGCAAAAGCATTTGAAATTACCACTCGGTGCAGTAGCGAAAAGATTGCCTGAAGCAAATTCAGTCATGTCTGCACCATCCGCACAACATTTTCGAGTTGCAGTCGTAGGCGCACATCTCACAGGCATGCCACTCAATTTCCAACTGACAACACGCCAAGCCGTGCATGTCGAAACCACAACCACTTCTGCCGATTACGCCCTCTATGCACTGCCGGGCACAGTACCTCCGAAACCAGGTTTAGCGCGTCAGGAAGCGGGTCAAAAAATTATTGTCGAGCTTTGGGATATTCCAAAAGCACGCTTTGGTGAATTTGTCGCCGAAATTCCAACACCACTGGGTATGGGCAATATCGAGCTTGCCGATGGACGTTGGGTGAAAGGCTTTATTTGTGAACCTTATGGCCTAAACGGTGCAAAAAATATCAGTGAATTTGGCGGCTGGCGCGCCTATATCCAATCACTGCAAGCAACAACAGCAAAATCAAATTAAAAAAATCGGGGAAATAATCATGTTTAAAACAGTTTTAATTGCAAACCGTGGTGAAATTGCTGTTCGTGCGATTCGTACATTAAAGAAACTCGGTGTTCAGTCGGTTGCCGTATATTCAGAGACAGACCGTTATGCACAACATGTCTTAGATGCAGATGTGGCGGTTTCACTTGAGGGCATCAAACCTGCAGAGACTTATTTAAGTATTGAAAAATTGATTCAAGCAGCCAAACAAACTGGCGCTGAAGCAATATTTCCAGGTTATGGTTTTCTATCTGAGAGTGCTGATTTTGCCCGTGCATGTGAGGAAAATAGTATCGCCTTTATGGGGCCAACGGCTGAACAAATTTTAGAGTTTGGTTTGAAGCATCGTGCACGTGAATTGGCTGCGGCAGCCAATGTGCCCATGACACCGGGTACAGGTTTATTGGCAAATTTGGATGAAGCACTCGCATCTGCGGCAGAGATTGGTTATCCAATCATGCTGAAAAGCACCGCAGGCGGTGGCGGGATTGGTTTAACCCGCTGTGATGATGAACAATCATTAAAAGATGCGTATGAAAGTGTAAAGCGTCTAGGCGAGCAGTTTTTTAAAGATGCGGGTGTTTTCCTCGAGCGTTTTGTCGATAAAGCCCGTCATGTAGAAGTACAAATTTTTGGTGATGGTTTAGGGCAAGTCGTTGCCTTTGGTGAGCGTGATTGTTCCTTGCAGCGCCGTAACCAAAAAGTGGTGGAAGAAACACCAGCACCGCATTTACCTGAAGCAACCCGTCAAAAATTGCACCGTGCTGCTGTAGGGCTTGGTCAATTGGTGAAATACCGCAGCGCAGGTACGGTTGAGTTTATCTATGATGCTGCCCGTGATGAAGTGTATTTCCTTGAAGTGAATACCCGTTTGCAGGTTGAACACCCAGTCACTGAAATGGTGACGGGTTTAGACCTGATTGAATGCATGCTGAAAGTGGCGGCAGGTGATGCTTTAGATTGGGAAAAACTCAGCAATATTCAGCCCAATGGTGCTGCCATTGAAGTGCGAATTTATGCGGAAGATCCAGTGAAAAACTTCCAGCCAAGTCCGGGTGTGTTGACGGATGTGTATTTCCCTGAAGATATTCGTGTGGATACTTGGGTGTCTACAGGTACTGAAATTTCACAATATTTTGACCCGATGATTGCCAAAATTATTGTGCATGCTGCAGACCGAGACAGTGCGATTGCCAAGTTAAAAACAGCCTTGGCTGAAACCCGCCTGAATGGCATCAGCACCAACTTAGACTATGCGCATACCGTAGTGTCTGATGCACGCTTTGAAAATATGCAAATTTGGACACGCCTGCTGGATGATTTTAAATATGTGCCAAATGTGATTGAGGTGCTGCAACCAGGTACACAAAGTACGATTCAGGATTATCCGGGGCGTGTGGGCTATTGGGATATTGGTGTACCGCCATCAGGCCCAATGGATGATTATGCATTTCAGTTGGCCAATCAAGTTGTGGGTAATCCAAAATCGGCAGCAGGCTTTGAGTTTACCTTACAAGGACCAAGCCTGAAATTTCATGCCGATAGCATTGTAGCCATTGCAGGTGCGCCATGTAGCGCGACTCTAGATGGTGTGAATGTCGATTTTTGGCAACCGATCAGCATCAAAGCAGGGCAAACATTAGTACTTGGACAAGTTGAGTCGGGTTGCCGTACTTATCTTGCGATCCGTAACGGGCTAAATGTACCTGAATATCTAGGCAGCTGCTCAACCTTTGCATTGGGTAATTTTGGCGGTCATGCAGGGCGAGTGCTGCGTGCAGGTGACATGATTAAAATGGTCAATCCAAGCTTGCCTTTAGATGGACTGGAAATTGCTACAGCAGCACCACAAGCTTTGGCAGCAGAGCGTATTCCAAGCTATGGCAAAGAATGGAAAATTGGCGTGTTGTATGGTCCGCATGGTGCACCAGATTTCTTTAAACCTGAATATATTGAAGAATTCTTTGCTTCAACATGGAATGTGCACTTTAACTCAAACCGTTTAGGTATTCGCCTAACAGGCCCGACACCATGCTGGGCACGTGAAAATGGCGGTGAAGCAGGTTTGCATCCATCCAATGTGCATGACTGTGAATATGCTATTGGGGCGATTAACTTCACTGGTGATTTTCCCGTGATTTTGGCTAAAGATGGCCCAAGCCTCGGTGGCTTTGTTTGCCCA
The DNA here is from genome assembly GCF_013419215.1 of Acinetobacter sp. YH12096. Classification (NCBI taxonomy): domain Bacteria; kingdom Pseudomonadati; phylum Pseudomonadota; class Gammaproteobacteria; order Moraxellales; family Moraxellaceae; genus Acinetobacter; species Acinetobacter sp. YH12096. The sequence continues at coordinate 4,478 of NZ_VPAM01000049.1, forward strand.
GTCACCATTGCCAAAGCAGAACTTTGGAAGATTGGTCAACTGAAGGCAGATGACAGCATCAGTTTCTATCCAATGAGTGTGGAACAAGCCAATGCCTTGGAAGTTCAGCAAATTGCCGATATTCAAAACTTTGCTCAAACACCTGAAAAGTCAGAGTTGGTCAATTTTGAATGCAAGCCTGAAGGGATATTGGCTGTGCGTGAAGCAGATGCGTATGCGCCGAAAGCGGTGTATCGTCAGGCAGGTGACAGTTACATCTTGCTTGAATATGGCGAAAATGTCCTCGATCTTGCATTGCGCTTACGTGTTTATCGACTGATGCAGCTGATTCGTGAAGCGAATATTGATGGAATCTTAGAGCTTTCACCGGGTGTGCGTTCACTGCAAATTAAATATGATGGATTGTGTTTCAGCCAAGCGAATTTAATTCAGTTCTTATTAGGACTCGAAAATGAGATGGGAGATTTGAGCCAAATCAAGATTCCATCCCGTATTATTCACTTGCCGATGGCATTTGAGGACTCGGCCACTTTAGGTGCTGTGGAACGTTATCAAGAAAGTGTCTGTGCCAAAGCGCCGTGGTTGCCAAATAACGTCGATTTCATTCAGCGCATTAATGGCTTAGACAGCCGTGAGCAAGTCAAAGACATCATTTTTGATGCCAATTATCTGATTTTAGGTTTGGGTGATGTGTATTTAACTGCACCTTGTGCCGTTCCAATTGATCCGCGTCATCGTTTACTCAGCTCGAAATATAACCCTGCACGTACTTTTACCGCAGAAGGCACTGTGGGTATTGGCGGTATGTACATGTGTATCTATGGCATGGACTCACCAGGCGGTTATCAATTGATTGGCCGTACACTGCCTATTTGGAATAAGTTTAAAAAGAACAAACAGTTTGGCGATCAGCAATGGTTCTTACGCTTCTTTGATCAAATTAAATATTATGAAGTAACCGAAGCTGAACTGGATCAATTCCGTGCTGACTTTGCCAATGGTGTGGCGGAAATCAAAATTGAAGAAACTGAATTTGATTTTGCAGCCTATCAAGCCTTTTTGGAAACAGAAAAGGACAGTATTGCCGAATTTAAAGCACAGCAGCAGCAGGCATTTACAACTGAAGTTGAACGCTGGAAAGATGAGTTCGATGTACCTGCAGAAATGGAAATCCTGCAAGATGATACCGACTATAGCCAATTTGCAGCCTTGAATGCGTCGATGACTGGCAACATTTGGAAAATTTTTGTCGAAGCTGGACAGTCTGTGAAGAAAGGTGAGACTGTAGCCATTATTGAAGCGATGAAAATGGAGCTTCCAGTCTATGCCGATGATGATGGTATCGTGAAAGCGATTATCTGCCGTGCAGGACAAACGGTACATAGCGGTGAGCCGCTGGTTTATATGGAATAAATATGACCTCAGCCATTGTTGGGAAAAGCTCAGACAACTTGTCTGAGCTGGTTTTCCAAAAAATAAAAAACGATATTTTTGATTTTCAGCTCAAACCGGGCGCACGGTTTACCGAATCTGAAATTGCCGAATTATATGAAGTAAGCCGTACACCCGTACGGCAGGCTTTATACCGTTTACAGCAAGATGGCTATGTAAGAGTACATTTTCGTAGCGGTTGGGAAGTCAAGCCGCTGAACTTTAAAGCCTACGAAGAATTGTATGATTTACGGATTTTGCTTGAATGCTATGCCATTGAGCAGCTCTGCAAAATGGAACCAGAACAACTCAAACAGGCTTTACAAGACTTGGTAAATTTATGGTGTATTCAGCCTGAACAGTATTTGCATGATTTAAAAACTTTATCGATGCAAGATGAAGCATTTCACTGCCAATTGGTTGAAGCGATTGGCAATAGTGAAATGGCGAAAGTGCATCGGGATGTGAGTGAAAAAATCCGTATTATTCGTCGCTTAGATTTTTCTAAAGATTATCGAATTGAAGCCACTTATGCCGAGCATCAACAGATTTTACAATTGATCCTTGGACATAATGTGACAGCGGCATTGGAGAAAATGCGCAGCCATATTCAGCAAAGTAAAGAAGAGGTGAAAAAAATTACTTTGGAAATGTTGGCGCGAATGGCATAGAAGTATTTGCAAAAGATCTACCTCACGATAATTCACGGTAGATATGTATTTTACGAGTCAATCTGTGTCGTTCGAGTAGCGCTTAGAGTTACAAATATCTGTATTCATTGGTTAATATGATGGAGAAAAATAAAAAAGACCACGAAGGGGAGATTCTTTATTTCAACTTTAGAAAACGCGATTTCTTTGGCGACTGAACGCCATTTCGGACAAGTCGATAAAGCGGGTCAAGCCTATATTCAGCATCCACTTCGTGTGATGCAAAATGTGCAACATCCCGATGCTAAAATCGTCGCTGTATTACATGACATTTTAGAAGATACAGAGACAACGACGGATGAGCTTCGCGCTATGGGTTTTCAAACGCATATTATTGATGCGATACAGGCACTGACAAAAGCAGCAGGTGAGAACCGATTTCGAGCTGCGCAGCGTACCGCTAAAAATGTAATTGCGTGTGAAGTGAAACTTAGTGATTTGCATGACAATATGGATTTATCGCGCTTAACTTCGGTCACAGCAAAAGATCGACGTCGGTATCAACAATATGTCAAAGTTAAACGTAGATTAGAGCGTGCTCGGAGCGTCCATTTACATCTGATCGATTTAAATCTAACAACAGATTATCCGAGATTTCAATTTCAGAGTTCACAGCAAAATTTTCAGTATCTGCTCAATGCGATGTTTGATCTAGAGCATTCATTAGGTGGTATTCAGATTGGAAGTCCACAGGAATGGTGGATTTTATTTGAAGATGTCAGCGCATATTTTGCATATTGCCAAAGAATGGGAGTGGTTCCCAAGCAGGCAACATTCTTAAATTTAATTTTAACCATAGATCGAGACTATTTCGGGGGCATCTTTCAAACTGAACAAGATCGGCAATTATTTGCCTCTATGTTTTGCGTCTTTATGCAAAATCATTTTTATCGCGTGGAAACTGAAGGCTGATTAGATAGATTGCATCAGCAATAGAATAAAATCACCTTTGATTGATGAATTTTATCTAGATAATTAGATGCTGAGCGGCATATATAAACATCTCGAAATGCTAGACTTCGAGATGTTTAAAGTGATTCCATCCATTGACATCTCCAATGAAACATTTGGCCATGCTTGCTGAACCTTATGCCTCAATCCTACATGGCATCATGGTGGCTGCAGGATTTATCATTCCAACTTTGGTGTTGATGTGGTTGTATCAACGCAGTGAACGCCTAAGCCAAGCGGCATAAAAAAAGCCCTCACATTTGAGGGCTTTTTCGTTATTTTACTTCGGGTAAATCAAACCAAATCACTTGAGCATCTTCAAGCGCTTCAATTTTGCTAGCTTCTAGAAAGGCGATTGCGCCACCAGCTTCAACGGTATGTTCAGCAATTTTCACTGAGCCTGAAATGACATGCACATAGTTAATGTGTTGTGTTGCTTCAATGTCTAAAGATTGACCTTTAGAAATGACTGCTGTTTTCACTTCAGCTTGTTGGCGAATATGCATCGGTGCATTGTCATTCGGTCCAACAATTAAATGCCATTGATCTGGTTGATCACGTGGATCGCATTTAATTTGCTGATATGTCGGCTCTGCATCACGTTCGTTTGGAATGATCCAAATTTGCAATAAATGAACATCTTCATCACCTTGGTTCATTTCACTGTGACGAACACCAGTTCCCGCGCTCATCAGCTGCCATTCACCCGCAGAAATGCCACCATGGTTGCCCATGCTGTCTTTATGCGTAATGGTGCCTTTTAACACACAGGTCAAAATTTCCATGTTGTCATGTGGGTGTTGACCAAAACCTTCATGTGCTGCAATTAAGTCATCATTAATTACACGAAGCGCACTAATGCCCATGTATTTCGGGTCATACCAGTTACCAAAAGAGAAGCTGTGTTTAGACTCAAGCCAGCCCATTTTTACGTGACCACGGTTTTCACTTGGATGTAAAAAAGCATTCATGGCATTCATCCTTATCTTAATTATTGAACATGTACCTATTTTAAGATTGAACTAAATTGGGATATATAGTTTTTTAGCGACAATTCATCCTATTTTTGCAACGATCATTCGAGATAAAGTTTTTTAATTCACTGACGTTACTTTCGTAAAGATATTTTGCACGTTTAAAATGATTTTAAGCCGATTCGACGGAGTCTTACATCTAGGGATTAAATTAATGGAATAGCCTTCGGCTAGAGGTAGTCTTGTGAAACGATGTTTCTCATAGGCAAAATAAGAAGCGTGCTTCGCAAGGAAACATCTTGCGGTGCAGTGCACCTCACCGACAAAATTCGTTCACTACCTTCTAATTATTCAAAGTATTGCAAACCATTCTTGATTAAAAGAAGTGCTGTCTCCAACATTTGTGGATGCCCTTAACGCGTATCGTTCCTTTTTTGTCAAATTGCGCGCAGTAACATTAAAATTCATGAATGCACAGCGATAAAAAAGCCTGCACGAAGCAGGCTTTTTAAATATGACTAAAATTATTCTAAAAATTTAACAGTCACACCAGATTTCACTTTCTTACCTAAGTCATTTGCATCCCAGTTGGTCAAACGAATACAACCGTGTGACGCAGTTTTAGAAATAGCAGATGGGTTCGGTGTACCGTGAATACCGAATGATTTTTTGCTCAAGCCAATCCAGATATTACCAACAGGACCATTTGGACCAGGTGGTAAAGACAATGGTTTTCTGTTGTTGCCTTGAACAAAGTTAGAAGGCGAGTAGCTGTACCAAGGGTTTGGTGCAACACCTGTTACTTTATATGTACCTGTAGGCGATGGAGTATCTGAACTACCAATCGTTGCCGGGAATGAACCGATCATTTGGTTGCGGCTATTAAACAAGTAAAGTTGTTTCGCGCCTTTATGTGCAACGATTAAGTGAATATCTTCAGGAACTTCGTTACGAATATTCGCCACTAAGATTTTTTCACCAGCTTTTTTAAATGTCGCTTTTGGATTCAACTTTTTCAAAAAGTCTTCGTCCATGTGGAATTTTTCACCTAACATTTCAGTCACACGTGTGTAGTACAAGCCTTTCATTTTTGCTTGTAATGCATAGTCGTGTGGAATCGATGCTGCATAAGGACCTTTCAAGTCTGCATCAGTCAATGTGTATTCAATAAATGCAGGTTTAGAACCTTGTTTTGCAATCAGTGCATCCCAAGTTTCTTTAGTTAAAGTCCCTGTAGGTTTCAAGCTATTCATTTGTTGGAATGAAGCGATCGCCTTTAAGGTATTTTTACCACTAGTACCATCAATTGCACCTGGTGAAGCATGTGCATTATTGAGCATGACATGCGCACGTGCATAAACAGGGAATTGACCTTTACCGATATTGTCATACCACTGTGCATTATTTAGGTCATTTAAACCCCAAGCAACTTTGGCAGCAGGCGAAGTTGATGTTGGAGTTGTAGCAGTCGATGTAGCAGGTGCAGCACCGATGTCGGCTTTAACATCTTCTGATTGTTGCAGGCTGTCTAAAGTTTGCGATGCTTGGTTCAGATCTTCTTGTTCTTGAGCGCTAATCTGGCTAGTTGCAGATGAAGCTTCAGTCGCTAACGGATCAATGGGATCCTGAACTGCAACATTAGTCACTTTTTTTGGCGTTAATGGTTGTTCAGCAGTAGATGCGGCAATAGCTGTACCAGCAAATATGCAACTTAGGCTCAGTGCGAGCATGGTGCGAACGAACATGTAATTCAACCTTAAGAATTATTCATTTACTGTGTATTAAAAACTGGCTAAGTATTACAGAAAAAAAGTGGAGATGCAGTAGTTGTTTTGTGTAAATATCATTTTTGGCACTCAACATGATCGGTTTTTAAATGCTTGAGAAGTTATTATATTTACAACCTTTTTGATATGATGATGCGAATATCGAATTAAGTTGGGAAAGTGAATGACGACCTTAAAAAATGATCGTTTCTTGCGTGCCTTATTACGTGAACCGGTAGATGCAACTCCGGTTTGGATGATGCGTCAGGCTGGCCGTTATTTACCAGAGTATCGTGAAACACGTGCAAAAGCGGGTGATTTCCTATCTCTTTGTAAAAATACAGAATTTGCTTGTGAAGTTACTTTACAACCTTTGCGTCGTTATGACTTAGACGCAGCTATTTTATTTTCAGACATTTTGACAGTACCTGATGCGTTGGGTTTGGGACTGTATTTTGAAGCAGGTGAAGGTCCGAAGTTTCATAAAACTGTACGTACCGAACAAGATGTACTGAATTTACCTAAGTTTAATGCCAAATCTGACTTAGATTATGTCATGAATGCAGTGACTACGATTCGTTCAGCATTGGGCGGACAAGTTCCTTTGATTGGTTTCTCAGGCAGTCCTTGGACACTGGCAACCTATATGGTGGAAGGCGGTTCAAGCAAAGATTTCCGTTTTACGAAACAAATGATGTATGCACAACCTGAAGTACTGCATGCTTTATTAGACCGTTTGGCTGTGGCGGTGACTGAATATCTCAATGCGCAGATTGATGCAGGTGCCCAAGCTGTACAAATCTTTGATAGTTGGGGTGGGGCATTAGCACACCGTGAATACATTGAATTTTCACTAAACTACATGCAAAAAATCGTGGCAGGATTACAGCGTGAAAAAGATGGACGCAAAGTTCCTGTGATTTTGTTTACCAAAGGTGGTGGTCAATGGTTAGAGCCAATGATTGCAACGGGTGCAGATGCCTTTGGTTTAGATTGGACTACGCCATTAAATGTGGCGCGTCAAACAGTCGCAGGCCGTGCAGCATTGCAAGGCAACTTAGATCCAGCAACATTATATGGTTCGCCTGAAGCGATTGCGAAAGCGACGCGTGCCATGTTAGATGATGCATATGCCAACGGTGAAAAAACCGGTTATGTGGCGAACTTAGGTCATGGTATTACTCAGTGGGTAGATCCAGCCAATCCAAAAGCTTTTATTGATACGGTACACGAATATAGTGCCAAGTATTTATAAGGCTTCAAGGAAATAGGTTTAGGATTCAACCGTGGTCAAGATGATAAAATCATGTTTTGAGTTCTCTTATAAGGCAGCTTCGGCTGCCTTATTTGGGATATTACTGTTGATCGCTTTTGCATTAACAGCAGCAATGGGAAGTCAGGAATATTTTGGCTTTTTCCGTTATGACTATTTATTGTTTTATGCACTGATCATTCAAGTGTGTTTACTCTGCTTAAAACTTGAGTCTTGGGCGGAAGCCAAAGTCATAGCACTGTTTCATATCCTTGCAATGGGGATGGAAATATTTCTGACCCATCCACACATTGCCTCATGGCAATATCCGCAGCCTGCCGTTTTCAAACTGCTGACCGTGCCATTATTTGCAGGTTTCATGTACTCGGCAGTAGGAAGTTTCTTTGCACGTTCGTTACGTCTATATCAGGTGTCGTTCAGTAACTTACCGCGTTTTGGCAATATGCTGTGCTTAGCCGTTTTGTCATATCTTAATTTTATGACCAAATTTTTTGTGCCAGATATTCGTATGCTTTTGTTTGCTTGGAGTGTGGTGATCTTTTGGAAAACCAAGCTCAGTTTTCAATTACAAAATCATGTGATTCAGTTGCCCATGTTACCAGTACTGTTGATTTTGGCATTTTTGATTTGGATTGCAGAAAATATCAGTACCTTCTATCAAATTTGGTTATATCCAAGTCAGGTCGATGCATGGCATATGGTCGGTTGGGGGAAACTTGGTTCTTGGTATTTGTTGCTATTACTCAGTTTGGTTTTAGTACTCAAAATCCTTGGAAAACGTGACGAAAATGGTACTTGGTTGCTCAAAAAATAGTGAAAAAGAACGTATTATTTTTAGCCAAAAGTTTTAGATGAAAATGTTTTGCCTTATCTGAAAGATCAAGTTAATCTACAGGTGTGTAATCAAAACTACACATGTTTTAATAATTAAAAACAATGGAATAAAATTCCCTGGAGAAGTGCTATGTTAAAAAAATTAGCTTTAGTTGCAGTCGTTGCACTAGGTTCTACAGCTGCTTTTGCTGACCGTGACGTAGGTTGTGGTGTTGGTTCTCAAGTTTGGGCTGGTCAATCAGGTAAAATTCCTAAAATTTTAGCTGCGACTACCAACGGTATTTTTACTAACCAGTTACTTGGTATTACCTTTGGTACTTTAGGTTGTAGCGGTACAGGTACAGTGACTGCTCAAGCGGTAACATTTACCAATGAAAATGCTGAATCACTTGCTCGTGATATGGCAGTTGGTCAAGGTGAGAGCCTGAATGTTTTGGCTGAGCTTTTAAACATCCAATCAACAGATAAAGCACGTTTCTTTGCTGTGTCTAAAGCAAATTTTGCTGAAATCTATTCAGCTGAAAACCAGTCTTCTCTACAAGTACTTGCTTCATTACAAAGCGTAATGGCGAAAGATGAAGTACTTAAAGCATACGTTTAATCGATGCTTTCAAAACCCTGTCTCTTGGCAGGGTTTTTTATTATCTAAAATATATAAAAATGGATTTGAATATAACTGAATGAAATCAATTGCTTTATTTTGTACCTTTATGATTCCGAGCATCTTATATGCTCAGCAAGTTGTAGATCCAAACCTCTCTAAAACCGTAGAGCTACAGCGATATATTGAACTTGCACAATCAAAAAAACTGTCTGAACACATCAGTTGGCAACGACTTTTATATACAGATCATAAAGGACAAAGTGAAGTTGCCTATACAGGTTATTTTTTAGCTGAAAATGGCCGCCAAAGTGCTCAAGCTGAATTAGAGGCAGATGTCGCTGCACTGTTTCAACCCGCCGAACCTAATCAAGCCTTTCGTTGTCGTTTCCCTGCGCGTAGTCAGTGGCTGATGCAAGAATTATCCATCCGTTCAGAGCAGTTACCAGTGGTGAGTTGCCCTGAGTTTGATGAATGGTTTGGGAAAATTAAGCCGTATAAAGCGACATTAATTTACGCCACAGACTTTATGGGTAATCCAAGTTCTATGTTTGGACATACCTTATTGCGTCTCGATCCGAAAGATCAAAAAGAGCTAAATTTGGTGTCTTATGCCATTAACTATGCAGCGACAGTTGCAGGTGAAGATAACTGGTCTTATGCATGGAAAGGCTTAACAGGACAGTATCCTGGTGAATATTCCTTGATGCCGTACTACCGAAAGGTGAAAGAATATGGTGATTTTGAAAGTCGTGATTTGTGGGAATATGAGCTAGCACTGACCGAGCAAGAAACCAGTTATTTGGTTAAACATCTTTGGGAAATGCAAAATGTCAGTTTTCCCTATTATTTTGCCAGTGATAACTGTGCATATCGATTATTGGGCCTAATGGATTTGGTTCGCCCGACACTGAATTTAACCGAAAAATTTAAAGTCGCTTCCATTCCTGTTGAAACGATTAAAGCGATCAATGATGAACAACTGATTCAAGCAGCGGTGTATCGTCCTGCATTAGAAACGCAGCTTTTATCACAAGCGCAGCAACATGGATATCGTTTAGCACGTGAAGCGCATAAGCTCGCTGAAATTGAACCTGCGATGATGTCGACAGCACTCGCTCAGTTTAATGAAGCAGAGCAAGCGAAAATATTAGAAATGGCGTATGACCATCTGTATTTATTGCTGATTGGTCGAAAGGTGAGTGCGGAAGAAACGCAGCCTAAATTGCGTCAAATCTTGGCCTTACGTAGCCAATCTTCACAACCCAAACAACGGACTGAACCTAAGCAGCCAAGTCTAGATCCAGTCAATGGACATCATGCGCGAAATTTTTCAGCCGCAGTAGGCGAAGTTCAAGGTGAAAAGTATATCGAACTTGGTCATCGTCAGGCTTATCATGATTTGATCGATCCGCAAGGTGGCTTTCGGATTGGTACGCAGTTGATGTTTTGGGATGGCTCGATCCAATATCGAGACGACCAATTCAAACTCAATCATTTTGATTTTTTATCAGTCAATTCTTACAACCCGATCACGCCATTTAAAACACCGCTAACTTGGGGTTTTAATTTTGGCTGGCAGCAAGTGTCAGTAGATGCAGGTCAATTTAGCGAAACAAAACAACATGGTGTAGCTGAATTAAAAGCTCAATCTGGATATAGCTGGGCCAATCAGGAACGCACACATTTGTGTTATGTGCAGTCTCAAATGCAGGTGCAGGGCGGCAAGTCACTAGATGATGGATGGCGAGTGGGCCTTGGGCCGACATTGGGTTGCCAAAATATTTGGTCGGAAAAATTCAATAGTTTGGTTCAGGCAGAGCTTCCGTATTGGGAAGACACACATCAATGGAATCTGAAACTCGATGCTGAATTACAATATATCGTCAACCAACAAAATGCTTTAAGACTAGGCTATGAATACCAGCAGCAAGATGATCAAGATTGGAATAAATTGAAATTGAGTTATGTATTTTTCTATTAATTTTTAAGATAGATAAAATATGAAATATCAAATAAATTTGTTTTTTTATGTAAGTAAAGCAAGGTATGATTGCTAGCTTTGTAATAGCTGTGGTTTGTGTCACCGAATGAATCAAGAATGTATTACAGGTCTAAGTCAGGCTTGGAAAGATATTTGTGATCAATATACTGAAAATGAACATCTTGCAGCATTGCAATTTATCCAAAGGCATGTTGAACATTTAGTTACTGTTTTTTATGAACAAATGTCACGTGAGCCAGAGTCAGCTGAATTTTTTAAAGACGATATCATTCAAAAAAGGCTCATCGACACTTTAAGAAAATGGTTGTTAGAAACGTTTAATGTCGCACTGAATGGTGAATTTGAAAGCTCAGTCAAAAGACAGCAGAAAGTTGGAATGGTACACGCGCGTGTTGGTATTCCGTCATGGTTCATCATGCGTGGTGTACGTGAAATAGAACGTAAAATATTTGAAATTTTAGAGTTAAACCAAACGCAAAATATTCTCCATATGTGCAGTTATATTGTACAAATTATGGGGTTCAGCACAGAAATTATGTGCCGCTCTTATGAGATCAATACAGAAAAAAACCAAGAAACAAAACACAATTATCGCTTATTTTCAGCGATGCAAGATGTAGCAGTGCATAAAGATAAACAACGGGGTTCATTGCTCGACTGGGAAAATGAACTGATGTTTAAAATCTTTTCGGGCAATGTTGGTTTTTATCATCCCTTATTTTCAAAATCAGAGTTTGGGCTATGGTTCATTCATAAAGCGGCATATGCTTTTTCTGGTTCAGATCAGGTTCAACTGATTATTGACCGAATTTATGAAGTGGATCAATTAACCCAGCAAACGATGCAGATGACGGAAAAAGATCAGCTGCAACAGTTGATTCAACAGATTCGTGAATTGAACCGTGAAATTCAGCATCTAGTTGATCAACTATTTCAAGTGGCTGAATATATTGAGTCTGGCAATGATTCTTTGACTCAACTCCTAAACCGTCGTTATCTCAGTACGATTATTTCACGTGAAATTACCTTTGCGCGGCAAAATGAAACGCCGTTGTCTTTGCTCGCCTTTGACGCGGATTATTTCAAAATGATCAATGATAAGTTTGGTCATGCGGCAGGTGATCTTGCGCTCAAATTTATTGCCGAAGCCTTACAGCGTTATAGTCAAGGTAGCGATTATGCATTCCGTATTGGTGGGGAAGAGTTCTTATTACTCTTGGTGGATACTGGTGTAAACCGTGCGATGAAAATTGCAGAAAATATTCGCCAATATATTGAAAAGGGTTTGATCCGAACGGCACAAGGTCAGCAATTTAGTTTTACCGTAAGCATTGGTTGTGTACAGTATGATGGACATCCTGATTATCAGCGTTTCTTAGATGCAGCAGATCATGCGCTGTATGCGGCAAAAAATAATGGTCGAAACTGTATCCAAGTCACTAAGCATTTGTCGTATATCTAATTCGTTCAGAGTATAAAAAACTCCCTTATGTGGGAGTTTTTTATGGGTAAATGCGTTTTATGGCGAGATGTGCCGTAATTTAAACTTCAACAACCACATAGTATTTTTTGACGGCTTCGACAACTTCAAACTTGCCCTGAAACGATGGGGGAATAATGCCCGCTTGGCCAGCGGAAACTTCAATATACCCGCCTTGTTGATCATAAATACGTACTAATCCTTCAAGGATTGTAAAAAACTCTTGTTTATTGGGTGCAAAGACAATATTCCATGCGCCAACTTCACATTGCCAAATCCCGCAGTCCATATTGGGGTGTGCATACATGCTTGCAGTTTCACGTTTGGGATTGCCCTGAACCAAACGGTCTGGGCGAGGGTAATCTATGCTGTGATCGGCTTGCGCTAAACCCTGACCAGCAATATATACATCTGACATGATTCATCCTGAAAATAGTGCTTTGCTATCAAAGCAAATGATTTGGGACATTAAAACACAAATAAAAAAAGCCTCAAGAGTTTGAAGCTTTTTTATGAGTGCTAACGCTGAATGTTCTGTTAATAGCTTTCAGGTACAGCACTTAGGAATTCACGGCGTTCTTCTTTATTGGTTTTAAAGTCACCGACAAAAGAAACGGTACGGGTTGTAGACTCTTGTTTACCCACACCACGCATCATCATACACATGTGAGCTGAATCAATCACCACAGCAACACCACGCGCACCAGTCACTTCAGCCACTGCTTCAGCAATCTGCTGAGTAAGGTTTTCCTGAATTTGTAAGCGACGGGCAAACATTTCTGTAATACGTGCGAATTTTGATAAACCTAAAACATTGCCTTCTGGGAGATAAGCAATATGTACGCGACCATAAAAAGGTAATAAATGGTGCTCACACAAAGAATAGAATTCGATATTCTTAACTAAGACCATTTCACGGTTATCTGATGGGAAAACCGCATTGTTGGTCACTTCTTCAAGTGTCTGGCTATAACCAGAAGTAAGATATGAAAAAGCTTTAGCAGCACGCATAGGCGTATCTTTAAGACCCGGGCGATTCAGATCTTCACCAACGGCAGTTAGGATATTTGCGTAGGATTGCTGCATAGACATAAGACGTGTTCACTTACACTGAGAGATTGAACAAGGACGGCATTGTAGCAGAAAACTATTACAATGCCTTCTTTTGGAGTTAAATCCGATTATTGTTTAAACTGTGGGTTTTTTTCTGCACGTTTAAGCAGAACCAGTACAGCACCTGTGCCGCCTTGTTTTTCTGGGGCGCTCACAAATGCCAATACATCACGATGTTGACGTAACCAACTATTTACATAAGTTTTTAAAATTGCTTCTGGACCTTTGCCATGCACAATTTTAATGACGTTTTGATTGTCATCTTTCGCCATTTGAATAATTTGCAGCACGGCAGAACGGGCTTCTTCAACAGTGCAACCGTGTAAGTCGACAGCTTCAAACCAACGTAGATTACCAGCTTTCAAATCTTCAAAAACTTTATGTTGTAAGGTTGCAATGCGATAGCTTAAAGCAGCTTGACTGGCAACAGGGTTGAGCATCGCTTGCGTATCAGAAAGTAATGCATCATCTGTTTCCATAGGACCAATTGCAGCAGCACGTTTAGCCAACGTTTGCGCATCAGGTTTTTTACGACCCACTTTTTCCATTTTTGCAGTATTTCCTGCATTCATTTTTTGAACACCTTGCATTTGCTTTTGGAAAAGCGCGAAGTCTTCTTCCTGCTCTTGTTCAACAGTCTTTGGCGTTGGCTCAGGCTGTTTAGCAATCGTTGAGGAATGTGGATTCGTAATTTGCTTTTTAAAAGATTTCAGTAGGTTGTACTGATCTTTTGAAAGCGAAGAATCGTGTTTGCTCATAATGAAAAAACGGGAAATATACAAAAATTTAGTGCAATTATAGCCTTAAATGGCACTGATTTGAACTGGAAAGACTTTATATAAAGAAGATCTCCTAATTCATTACAAGTCCTATTTGGGCTTCAAAGTTGAATTAATTAATTTAATAACTTTTTTATTTTTATATTGTTCTGCAAGAGCTAATGCTGATTGTTCTTCATTAAATTTAGAAATACACACGATTTCGGTTGAAGCGCCTTTTTCAAGTAAATAAGAAATTATCTGATATTGATTTAGGCGGATAGCTTTACCTAATGGGGAGCATCTAGTGAAATAATATGTTTGTGGTTCAACTTCATCTACTACAAGTTCATTTATTTTTCTCAGCTTCATTTTTTTGATGAAAGAAATATCTGTGTGCTCGATAGCCGCCATAATTAAGGTGGTATCATAAAATTCATTGTTTTCACCAAAATTTAAATATTCAAGATACAAATTTTTGGCTTTTTCATAATTATCAATATCATTTTTCTGTGTCAGGTTCTTTATCGCATTTTGGAAAAAATCATTCATATCATCAAAATCATTTATTGCTGCATGGAACATGAATATATTTATTAAATATGGCTCATCAGCTAAATTTTTTTTCAATAGATTTCTTTCATAAGTCATTTTTCACTCAGCTCCAAGTTATAAATTCCAGCAATTAGATTGAATCTCAATGCTAGTCTTTTGCCTCGATTGCGATATCGCTCAGCAAGAATTTTGAAGG
>NZ_VPAM01000050.1:0-18800 GCF_013419215.1 Acinetobacter sp. YH12096
ACTGAGGATCAGAAAGCTTGTTTGAATCGATGTATTTCATCCGCAGATTATGCACGAATGCTAAGAAATCCGGAGTGCAAATATTAACCAAAAAGAAGATCGTTTTTTGATTTATGAAAGAGATCTACTGATCAAAAACTTAAAAATTAATCCCAAAACTTCTATTTTCCACAAATTATTTTTATATATAAATCATTAATTTACAATTTAAAAAATATCAAACCACCCGTTCATCTATATTTATTTTACTTTTCAAATATTTTTAAACTCCTATTCCACTCTGTACAAATATAGTAAATTGATCAAATTTAAATCAAAAAACAAGGCTCAATTTATTCTTCTCTATTAAAATATAAACCGAGTAATTTCATCAGAATTAAATTTTCGATGTAACTCTATAAACGATCTTGATAAAAGCCTAAATACTCTAAATATCGATTTGATTTTGAATAAATTAAAATTTAAATAAAATGATATAAATAAAAACCATCACGAGGATGGTTTTTTATTCGCTACTTGATTATAGGCATTTTACTTGTCAACACACTGGATCAAAAGTCTCGCGCTGATTAGTTTTTACCTGTATGACCAAAACCGCCTGCACCACGTTCAGTGGCTTCAAACTCATCTACAATATCAAACTGAGCTTGTACAACTGGCACTAAAACATATTGTGCTAAACGCTCACCCGGCTCTAGGCTAAATGTAGTTTGGCTACGGTTCCAAACAGATACCATCAATTCACCTTGGTAGTCTGAATCAATCAAACCGACCAAGTTACCCAACACGATTCCGTGTTTATGACCTAAGCCTGAACGCGGCAAAATTAAACCTGCAAAGTTAGTGTCTTCGATATAAATCGATAGGCCTGTTTTTACCAGAACAGTTTGACCCGGTTCAATTACGGTGGTTTCTTCTACACATGCACGGAGATCAAGACCTGCCGAACCTGCTGTGGCATAAGTTGGCATTGGCCATTCCGTACCTAAACGTGTGTCGAGAACTTTAACTTGAACTTTCATGGTTCATTCCTGTTTCAATAAAACGAATTTCAAAAAATAAATAAAATATTCTACGCTTTAAGCTTTAACGCTTAATCAGCGCGCGTAAATTTTCTAAATAATGCTGTGCTTGCTGTTTAGGATCGATATCCCCTGCCAGCTTTTTCTTGCGGCCTAACCACTCCAATTCATCTTGTGGCAGTTCGTCCAAGAAACGGCTTGGTGTCATTTGTCGCATTTGACCACCGGCTTTACGTTGCTCTGCTAGAGTCATAGTTAAGCCTTGACGTGCACGAGTAATCCCCACGTACATCAAACGTCGTTCTTCCTCGACCGTGTCAGCAGCAATGGAGTTTTTATGCGGTAGAATTTCTTCTTCCAGACCAATCAAATAAACGAATGGAAATTCCAGACCTTTCGACGCATGAAGTGTTAACAAATTGACTTTATCGGTGTCTTCTTCTTCTTGTTGCTGTTCTAACATATCGAGCAGCACCATTTTACGAATCACACTTTCAATGTTCTTTTCATCTACATCTTCAGCGCGGTTTATCAAACTTTGAATACTGCTATATAGCACTTCAATATTATCCAGTTTGGTTTTTTCCTGCGCAGGAGTAGCTGCAGATTCTTTAACATAGTCGATATAACCTGCTTCAATCATCATGCGACGAATGATCGGAACAGGTTCATCATCTTCTAATAATTCACGAGTAAAGGTCGAAATAAAGTCCGCAAATTCGGCCAATTGGGTTGTGGCTTTTTTCGGAATCGCCATGCTTAAGCGCTGGTCACCTGCTGCACTGAGTAAGGATAAATTACTTTCCTGCGCAAATAAGCCAAGCTTTTCCAAAGTCACAGGACCAATCGCACGTTTTGGCGTATTGATAATTCGTAAAAATGCACTGTCATCTTCAGGGTTGATGATCAAACGTAAGTAGCTCATCAAGTCCTTAATTTCAGCACGAGCGAAGAAAGACTGACCACCCGATAATTTATACGGGATCTGCATTTGGCGTAGCTGTGTCTCTAGAGCACGCGCTTGGAAATTACCACGGTATAAAATGGCGTAGTCTTTCCAATTTTTACCGTTCATCAGCTTGTGCGTAATCAAGTCTTTTACCACGCGTTCTGATTCATCATCGTCATTACGACAAGTAATCACGCGGATCACTTCACCATGGCCTTTATCTGACCAAAGCTTTTTATCGAAAATATGTGGGTTATTGCCAATAACTGTATTGGCAGCTTTTAAAATACGACTGGTCGAGCGATAGTTTTGCTCAAGCTTAATCACTTTCAGATTACGGAAATCTTCCTTCAATAAAGCCATATTCTCAGGCTTAGCACCACGCCATGCATAAATCGATTGGTCATCATCACCTACCGCGGTGAACTGTCCCATAACACCCACGAGTAATTTCACCAAAATATATTGCGCGGTGTTGGTATCTTGATATTCGTCGACCAATAAATAGCGGATTCGATTCTGCCAACGATCACGCACTTCTGCATTTTCTTGTAATAAGCGCGTCGGCATGACAATCAAATCATCAAAATCCACAGCATTGTAGGCACGTAAATTACGCTCATACAGTTGATACAGATGTGCAAACTGAACGTCTTCTGCTGTTTCACAGGTGGTATGCGCTTGCTCAGGTGGAATCAGATCGTTTTTCCAATCTGAAATCATTTTCATGGCTTTGGCAATCAGCTCTTTACTTTCTGCACCGGATAAATTGTCGCGATGCATTAAATCCATCAAAATGCGTTTGCAGTCATCTGCATCTAAAATAGAAAAGTTATTTTTTAGTGGTGTATTTTTTAATTCCAAACGGAGCATGTTTAGCCCGAAGTTATGGAATGTAGAAACCGACAGCCCTTTTGCCTCTTCACGGCTCATCAGCTTCGTCACACGCTCTTTCATTTCTCGCGCGGCCTTATTGGTAAAGGTCATCGCGGTGATGCGGTGCGCAGGAATACCACAATGCTTCACCAAATAGGCAATTTTACGGGTAATCACCGATGTTTTGCCTGAACCTGCCCCTGCAAGTACTAACAAGGGTCCTTGAGTGTATTTCATTGCTTCAAGTTGCTTGTCGTTCAACTGACTTGCCAGTGACATAGTCTTTCCTCTTATTAATTCGAGGATGATTATAGTCATCTGAAACGATCTTGCCTAATGCAAAATGTATTTTATCGGTCATTAAAAATGCCATAAAAAAAGCCACCCGAGGGTGGCCTTTCGTTTCGAACTAAAACTTATTTAGTTTCGTAAACTGAGATTTCTACGCGACGGTTTTGTTCACGACCTGCAGCAGTTGAGTTATCCGCTACTGGAGAAGTTGAACCGTAACCACGTGCAGTAATACGAGTTGAAGAAATACCTTGAGACGCTAGGTAGTTTTTCACTGAGTTTGCACGGTTTTGAGAAAGTGGGTTGTTGATCGCATCAGAACCTGTGTTATCTGTGTGACCGTGTACAACGATTGCAAGTTTGTTTGCAGTACCGTCTTCACGCAATACTTTAGCAACGTCATTCAACGCAGATTGGAACTGAGATTGAATAGTTGAAGAGTTAGTTGCGAAAGTTACTGATGGCATAACAAGGTTGATCGAACCATCTGGATTACGACCTACGTCAACACCAGTACCAGCCAATTCTTGTTTAAGACGTTGTTCTTTCTTATCAAGAAGAAGACCAGCACCCGCGCCAACTACAGCACCAATTGCTGCTGCTTGACCCATTTTGTCTTTATCAGCATTAGAATAAGCAATACCAGCGCCTAAAAGAGCACCTAGACCAGTACCGATTGCTGCTTTGTCATATTCCATGTTTTGACAACCAGTAAGTGCCATTGCCCCAACTACTGCCGAAATTACTAGTGCACGCATTGCATGCCTCCTTCTTTGTGTTTTGTTGTATGGTTGAAATGATGAAGTAAAACAAATGGCTGAACCATTGATTTTTTGTTAATAATAAAACGTTTAGTTACAATTTGTAATATGAATACGAGATTTATTTGTTAATTCCATCACAATTTCTTCACAGTTCTGCAGATGCCCTTTTTTATTTAATCAACTCGAACTATATTTATTAGAATCAATCATTATTTGGACAATTTCCGCTAGGACTTTTTATATGTCATCTCAAACAAATAAGCAACCGACACTAAAAAAAATTAGCAAAGGACTTACCGTCGGTTCAGTTATGACAGGCAGTACTTTTTTCCATGGTCCTCCTGTACTAGCCCTTGGTCTAACCAAACTCTTTAAAAAATCAAAAAAGGTTGATGAAACCAACATAAAAATTACCAACAGTTGGCTCACGGTCAATAACTGGTTAATTGATCACGTTTTACCCAACACAAAATGGGATATCACCATCGATGAAGGCCTCGACTTAAATTTGCATGGTCGCTATCTCATGACCTGTAACCATCAGAGTTGGGTCGATACAACAGTTAACCAATATTTTGGTTTAACCCGTATGCCACTGACGCGTTTCTTTACCAAATGGGAACTCATTTTCATTCCATTTGTTGGACAAGCTTTTAAAATTTTAGGCTTCCCAATGATGAAACGTCATAGCAAAGAACAAATCGCGAAAAATCCTGAACTTAAATATCGAGATATGGAAGAAGCGCGTAAATCTTGTGAACAGTTATTGAGCCAGCCTTTTACCCTGCTGAACTATTTGGAAGGCACTCGCTTTACCCCTGAAAAGCATGCGCAGCAGCAGTCACCGTATCAAAACCTTCTTAAGCCAAAAGCGGGTGGTTTAGCACTGGCACTCAATATTTTAGGGGATCAAGTTGATGCTCTCGTAGATATGACCATCGTCTATCCAAATGGTGCACCAGGTTATGGCGAATTTTGGCTAGGTGAAGTTCCACGTATCGCCGTGGATTTACGTAAAATTGAAATTCCAACGTGGGTGCATGGCGGCAACTATGAAGATGATGCAGAATTCCGTGAAAAATTTCAGCATTGGGTGGATGAGCTGTGGACGGAGAAAGACCAACTCATTACTCGTATGAAAGCTAAATACTCAGTTACTGAATAATTAAGAAGAAGTTTTATGTCGCAGAACAGCATGCCGCAAAACAAGAAATCTAAATATCATCATGTCAATCCAAACAGTTGGTCATTCAAACTGTTTTTGATTTATGACATATTCATGGTGTTTATTATTGTTTTTAACTTGTTCTGCCTGTGCATGAACTTTTTCCTCATGAGCAATCTTGGCAGTTGGTTCTTTAACAGTATCCACCTGCCCGATGTGCTGAGTTTTTACCGTGAACATTTACATCCATGGGTGATTACTACCGAAGCGTGGTTCATTATCTTTTTGATTGTAGAATTGTTGGTGCGCTGGGCGATTGCCATCATCAACAAGCACCATCAGCGCTGGTTCTTCTTCCCGTTTATACATTGGTACGAAATTTTAGCTATTGTGCCGCATTTACGTTTCCTGCGTTTATTTCGTGCGGGCATTATTGCTTATCGACTGTATGAAATGGGCTATCAAATCGTGCCTTCTGCATGGCAGAAAAAGGCATTGTTCTACTATCGAGTCGTGATGGAAGAACTGTCAGATCGTGTGGTACTTACCGTGTTAGATGGTGTTAAGCATGAGCTCAATACCAGTACAACCCATAAAGACCTAATTAGTAATCTTGTGCAGCATCACCGTGAGATGTTCACCCAAGTTTTAGCTGAGATTTTGCAAGAAAATTTAAGCAAAGAGCTACGTACTGAACGTGAATTGATCGCCAAAAATGTCGGACAAATCGTCAGTCAGGCCATTGAAGATACCCCCGAGCTCACGCAGCTATTGCGCTTAGTGCCAATCGTTGGCAGCCGCATTGAACAGCAGATTCAAAGTATCGGGCAACGTTTGGGTGAAAATATTACCCAAGGTTTAATTTCCCCATTGGCTTATCCCAATACATCTACGGCTCAAAAACCCAATCTATATTTAGACATTTCACAGCGTGTTAGCCGTATTGAAATCGAAAATAATGTCCAGTTGGATGAGTTGGTTCGCTCTGCGGTTTTTGAAAGTCTAGAGGCTATTCGTAAGCAAGTGAAAGTAAAACAGTGGCAGCAGATTATGCAGGAACAGGACCAAGCTACAGAATAAACACTTAGTCAAAAATAATTGCGAACTCCGCTAGAGTATTCATGCAAATTGTTCTAGGATTTGCTCTATTTACAACATAACTACTTCGGCACAAAAGTAATAGTTAGAAGTCTCAAGGATTCAATATGGCTGATATACGGATAAAAGGCAAAATGGTCAATGCGATTCGCATTCACCTCGATACCAATGATCATGATGCGATCCGCCAGCAACTTACTCCAATGTTCCAAAAGGCTTTTCCACCCGGAACATTAGCCGTGATTGAAAGTACGGTTGATCAAGAACTAATTGCACTGATTCAACTACTTATTAGTATTGAAATTCAACCGATTGGTGTCACTGAAGGTTCGCTATCGGACCAAGCACGTGCTATCCAATTTCCCGTAGTTCCTGCGGATCGCAAACTACAACAAGTTAAACCGACACGCGAACAAGTGGTTGAAGAACCCGCACCTGCAGAAGAAAAAACCGAAGATAAAATTGCTGCAGTCGAAGTACCGACCATTCGTCATGCTACGTCGTATCACAATGAAATCTTGCGTACAGGTCAATGTTTAGTCCAAGACCATGGCGATATCATTATTAATGCTGGTATTAATAGCGGTTCAGAAGTAATTGCTTCAGGAAATATACATATTTATGGTAGTGCTCGTGGTAGAGTCATTGCCGGAGCTGGTGGGAACACGGCTGCACGTATTTTCTGTCATTCATTAGAAGCTGAATTAGTTTCAATTGCAGGGACTTACTGTGTCGCTGATGATATTCCACCTCATGTGGTCAAACAGCCCGTACATATTTATTTGAATGACCAGCAAGAGCTAGTATTTGAAGCTTTGCAATTTTAATGTATAAATAATCACCAAACCCCTAATTAAAAAAGGGGATTTAAACCATAACAGGAGTGGATTCGGTGGCGAAAATTGTTGTCGTAACATCAGGTAAAGGTGGCGTAGGTAAAACAACTACAAGCGCATCTTTTGCAACAGGTTTAGCCCTTCGCGGCCACAAAACTGTTGTGATCGACTTTGATGTGGGTTTACGTAACCTTGACTTGATCATGGGCTGTGAACGCCGCGTTGTATATGACTTTGTAAACGTATTGAATAACGAAGCTCGATTACAACAAGCGCTTATTCGCGATAAAGATATTGAAAATCTCTACATTTTGCCAGCATCTCAAACACGTGATAAAGACGCGTTAACAGATGAAGGTGTAGCTCGTGTAATGGACGAACTTTCTCAAGAGTTCGATTACATTATTTGTGACTCACCTGCGGGTATCGAACGTGGTGCAATTTTAGCAATGTATCATGCTGATGAAGCGATCATTGTGACGAACCCAGAAATTTCTTCGGTACGTGACTCAGACCGTATTATTGGTATGCTCGACAGCAAAACCAAAAAAGTAGAACAAAACGAAGGTCGTATCCGTAAGCATCTCTGTATTACACGTTTCAATCCAGAACGTGCGGATAAACAAGAGATGTTGACGATTGATGACATTTCAAAAGATATTTTACGCGTACCGACTTTAGGTGTTATTCCTGAATGTAAAAGCGTTCTACAAGCATCGAACGAAGGTAAACCAGTGATTCTGTTTACAGAAGAAGCGGCTGGCCAAGCATATGATGACCTTGTTGCACGTTTCCTTGGTGAAGAGCGCCCTTACCGTCACATTACGGTAAAACCTAAGGGTTGGTTAGCACGTCTATTTGGAGCGTAATCATGGCAGGATTTTGGAGTAAACTTTTTAGCAGCGATGAGAAACCGTCAAGCGCACAAACGGCAAAAGATCGTTTAAAAGTCATCGTGGCATCTGAAAATGGTCTAGGTAAACGCCTCAGCCAAGACAAGATCGACATGATGAAAAAAGAAATCATGCAAGTGGTAAACCGCTATGTTCGTGGTGTAGATGAGCAACATATTCAAATGTCTGTTCGTTCTGAAGCGAATATTGAAATGCTTGAAATGAATATCAATTTGCCTGAAGAACGTTAATCTGAATTCTGATTAGCCAAGTAAATTGAATCAAGGCAAAATGTGAGGCTGGATCAGTAAAGCGCTGCTTTACCCAGCCGCAAGATGAGAAGCTTTGCTTCGAGTGGGCTGGATTAGTTTTATTCCTTTGTTAGATCAAAAGCTTTGCTTCGAGTAAACGGGATAAAAAAAATAACTTTTGATCCAACCATAAAATGAGTCGCTTAACTTAGAGACGGCGAATAAAACTATTTTACTTGCGTACTCATATTTGCCTTTTTGTATTTTTAAACCAGCAAGGAGATTGCGATGGCATTATCTCAGCCAGCAACGTTCAACGAAGAATGGTCAGATGAGCGTGTATTTGCCTACCTTACTCAGCTTCCTCCTGAAGGAGTGAATGGCGACTTTCACGTGCTTTACCATGCTTTCAAACATATGCGTCCAAATGACTATGAGCGTCTTTTGACTCAATTCGTTGCCGATGGCCGTGATGTGAACGCAACTAATCCTGAAGGTCAGCGTATTCATGACGTGATTGCTCAATATCCACGTCAAAGCGCAGGTTTCCTCGAAGTATTGGCAAAATTTGCTTAATTTCGAGTACCAAAAAAAGCCCGCATGATGCGGGCTTTTTTATCTTATTTAATACCGGCGTTATTGAATATCATCATAATCAATGCACGATCAACATGAGCAATGGAAACATCAAGCCAAAACCAATGGTTTGTACACTAATAATGGCCGCCATCAGTTGTGAATCACCTTGATAATAGCGTGTCAAAATATAAGACGATGATGCAGTTGGCAAAGCAAAAAAGACCACTAAAATCATTCGCTCAAAATCAGTCAGACCCATCCAAGTACTCAATAGATAAGCAATACATGGCATTAACATGAGACGCCCTATCGTATTTAAACTTAAACGACGCAGATCGGCGCGCATTTGCTGAAACTGTAATGCCGCTCCCACAGACAATAAACCCAAAGGCAAACTCATTGCCGCCAATATTTTTAGCAGCTCGGGTAAACCATTAAATAAAGTGAGACCTGATAAATTAAATAAAACACCGACAACACAACCTAGAATGAGCGGATTTTTCGCGATAGAAATACAGGTTTGTCCAAGCTGTTTAACGCTGATATTGGAAAAAGACAGGACAGAAATGATATTCACCAAAGGAACAGCCACAGCAATCAACATCGCAAACATTTGCATGCCTTCTGAGCCAAACAGCGCCCCCATTAATGACAAGCCAATATAGGTATTAAAACGAATATGACTTTGGATATACACGCCAAAACGCTGCACGGGGATATGCATAAACTGCTTGATCCCCCACAACACGATGCTGATCAAACAGGTGCCCGCAACCAGTACTGTCAACATTCGTGAAACAGTGTTCATATCCAATTGCACGGCTGATACATTCAAAAATAGCAGCACAGGAAATAAAACGTAGTAATTGAGTTTTTCTGAATTTGCCCAAAATTCATCCTGAACAAACTGTGTGTATTTAAGCACATAGCCCATCGCGATTAATGCAACGAGGGGAAACAATGCGACGACGATATTCATGCTGTACGCCTTGAAATAAAGTAGCTATTTCATCTTTAACCATTTATGTAGCACAATATAATTCTCATCTAGACTCATAACAAAATGAGTAATTACTCATGGCAATGACATTTTCTCAGCTTGAAATTTTTATTAAAGTCGCAGAACAACAAAGCTTTACTCTCGCTGCTCGGCAACTGGGAATTACTCAGTCGGCTGTCTCTCATGCATTAAAGTGTTTAGAGCAACATTGGAATGTCAGCTTATTTAGCCGTGAGCAAGGCGAAATAAGCCTGACCCACATTGGTCAGCAGTTATTGCTGCATGCCAAAGAAGTCATCAATACCGCACAAATCATGCAACAAGAAGTGCATGCCGCACATGGTATTCAACAAGGAATACTGAGAATTGGTTCTTTTGGTTCTTCTAGTTCGATTCATCTGCTTCCAGAGCTATTAAAGGCGTATCGAGAACGTTATCCGCATATTGAGATCTATGTCGAAGAAGGTACCGATGCAGAAGTGTCTCGTTGGATTTCTGAGCGTCAGATTGATGTTGGTTTTGCCGTACTCCCTAAGCCGCAGCTGTTCACTTTCCCTTTAATCCAAGACATTTTCATTGCCTTGATTCCAGATAGTTATTCAGTTTCCAAACACAGTCATTTAAAAATCCAAGACCTACAAAACTACCCCTTTATTATGACCCGTGCAGGTAGCCAGTCCCATGTCGAGAAACTGCTTAAACAACACCAAATACAACCTAAAATCACCTATCAAATGTCGCAACTGTTAACCATTTTAAACATGGTGAATTTACAGGAAGGGATTGCTATTGTTGCGGATATGGCGATGCCTACTGAGCTGTTGGCGCTACATCCACATGTGGTTAAACGTCCACTCTTTCCAAATACCCAACGGCAGATTGGACTCGCCGTAAAAAATCAAAAACTCATGAGCCCGGCTTGCAAAGCCTTTATCGAACTGGCCCAGTCCATGTTCTACCAAGATGAGTTCTCAATCTAAAAATAAAAAAACCTGCCGAAGCAGGTTTTTTTGTTTTAGGACTTAGACCAAGATATCTCGTTTACCATTTGGCCCCATCCCACTGACGATGCCATTTTCTTCCATCTGATCAATAATCCGTGCAGCACGGTTATAGCCGAGACTGAATTTACGCTGTAAAGATGAGGTCGATGCTTTACGTGTTTCCAAAACGAAACTAACACATTGATCATACAGCGCATCACGGTCTGATCCACCATCACCATCTTCAAAACCGCGAGATGTCGGCTCTTCATCATAAGGCGTGAGGATTTCATCGACATAATTCGGTTCACCGCGCTCACGCCATGCATCACAAATACGGTTCACTTCATCGTCTGAAATAAACGCGCCATGTACTCGTTCAGGTTCAATTTTACCCGGTCCGAGGAACAACATATCACCATGACCCAGTAAGTCTTCTGCACCACCAGCATCTAAGATAGTACGTGAATCCAGTTTACTGTTGACACGTAGCGCAGCACGGGTTGGAATATTGGCTTTGATCAAACCTGTTACTACATCTACGGTTGGACGCTGTGTCGCCAACAGCAAATGAATCCCTGCTGCACGTGATTTTTGTGCAAGACGGGTAATCATTTCTTCAGCTTTTTTACCCACTTGCATGATCATGTCGGCAAATTCGTCGGCAACAATTACGATCAACGGCATAGGCTGTAAACGTGGCGCACGACTTTGCGTTGCTGAGTCATCTGGCTTCCAAGTTGGATCGATTAGATCTTCCCCGTTGGCCATTGCTTCTTCAATTTTGCGGTTAAAGTCAGTCAGCTTACGCACTTTCATCAAAGACATCAGCTTATAACGACGCTCCATTTCATTCACACACCAGTTCAATGCACTCACCGCATCTTTCATGTCAGTTACAACAGGCGTTAATAAATGTGGAATATCGTTATAGTTAGCAAGTTCCAACTGTTTCGGGTCAATCATGATGAGTCGCAGTTGCTCAGGTGTATATTTCAACAACATCGACAACAACATGGCATTGACTGCGACTGACTTACCAGAACCCGTAGTACCTGCCACCAACATATGCGGTGCTTTCGCCAAATCTGCCAAAACAGGATTACCCGAAATGTCTTTACCCATCGCCATACTAAGTAAGGCATTTGGATCACGGTATGCCGGCGTTTCTAACAGCTCAATAAGTCGAACCATTTCACGTGAACTATTCGGAACTTCAATCCCGATATAGGGTTTACCTGGAATCACTTCCACCACACGTACAGAGGCCATAGACATCGAACGTGCCAAGTCACGTGAAATATTGGTCACTTTCGACGCTTTCACACCAGGTGCTAAATCAAGTTCAAAACGTGTTACGACTGGTCCCGGCTGTGCCTCTACAACTTTGGCTTTGACATTAAACTCTTGCAGTTTAATTTCTAAAAGTTCAGACAAGCGAGACAATTGCTCTGCAGTGAAATTGACTTTCTTGTTCGGATCAACCGGATCTAAGATTTCCAAGCCCGGCAAAGTCGGTAAATCCAAGCGTTTTTGTGCCACTTGCATCGCACGTGACATTGGACGACCAGAGGCATCGGTTAAAGGAGCATCAAAGTCAAAATCATCTTCGAGATCTAAATCGATGTCTTCAGGTTTGCCCGCCGTTTCTTGCCACACTTCACGGAAAGCATCTTTATTCGAGCTGATTAAGGCTTTTTCATCATCAGATACAAAAGTCTGCGGCTGCGTATTGATTTCAGCACGAACCAAAGGCGTAGATTGCGCGTAACTACTGGTTGTACGAACCGGCTGCGCCTGTTCTATCGCTCGCTCTGCTTCTTCAACCAGCAAATCATCGAGATCATTAAATTCAGTTTCAGCACTGATATTTTTTTGTGTGGTCAGCGGTGTAATCTGTGCAGCAGCTACACCTAAACCTGCAAGTGTGGCAGCAGCACCTGTAGCAAAGTCATTTGAATGCGTTGCAGGACTTTCACTTTGCGCTGTATTAAATGGGCTATGTACATCCGTCGCTGTTTTACTATTCGGGACAGCCGCTAACAGCTCATCAAAGATCTCATCATCATCCCAATCTACTGATTTTTTAGCCGCTGTCACCGCTTCTGTCGGAGAAGTCGAATGCACATCTGCTGTTTTGTTGAAATATTCAGTTTGATTGGCAGGCTGCTCTTCTTCTGCAGCTTTCAGTAAAGCATCAATATCTTGTTTGTGGCGTTGGTCATCATTGGAATGTAATGCGCGCCAAACTTCACCTGTTGCAACAACACGTTGTTGATCTTGTTCAAGCTGATGCACTTTCGCCAAGGTATGTTCAAAATCTTCATCAGATGGTGTAGCAGTCTCTGCCAAGTCGACTGCAGATGAATGTTGTGCGTTCCATTCTTTGTCTGCCCATTCTTTATCGGCAATATCATCAAATAAACGTTCAGCGACGCGATCACGTACCACAGGATCGACATCGACCGCATGATGTTCATCGGCTGGTGTTACTGGTGCAACCACTTTTGATGCATGCGCAGCAGCACTCTCTTTTTTAGTCGTTGGCACTGTACGGTCAAAAGCGGTATCGCCTTCAGGGACATTACGATAGAACAAATCTTGCAGATAAGCTGGTGTGGATTTCATGGTTGCCCATGTCTTATTCCACTTAATGCCAAAGGCCAAAGTGAACAACATGATCCAAAATGCAATAAGAAATATTGCTGCACCATAGACCGTTAATATTTGTTCAAGACTTTGACCCAGTTCATAGCCAATGATCCCGCCCGATGCATTTTCTAAAGTATCTTCAGGGACATTCCAAAACAGGAAAAGTAAACTTGAAGTTGCCAGTAAAATAAAGAACTGAGCGGCATAGCGAAATGGACGGTTTAGAAAACTACGTGGCCACCACACTTGAATTGCTTCGAGAAATAAATAGACAGGTATCAGCAGACTTGCCCAACCTAAAAATCCATAGAGTAAGTCAGCTATCCATGCACCTGCGACGCCGCTGGCATTTGAAACTTGCTGAGTATCACTGGATAAATGCATCCATCCCGGATCAAATGGCGTATATGTGACTGTTGCAAGGAACAGATATATCCCAAATGAAACAAGGAATAATGTCATTATTAAGCGCTGTGCATATGCACCCGACACCGCTGTCATATACGTTCCTGTAACCAATTCTTCATGAATGTTTTTGTCATTACCCACAACAAAAATGGGCTGAATCTAAACCTGTTATTATGCACCTGTTCAATAAAAAAGATGCAAGATAATTTAAGTATAGTTGTTAACTTTATTCTATATAGCTCAAAACGATTTCGATGATCAATAATATCGACTTTAATCTCACACAATCGTTTCAAACTTTGACGTATAATTCCACAAATTATCATATAAAAAAAGGATTCTACGGATGAGCGCTCGTCACTCACGTCTAATTATTTTAGGTTCTGGTCCTGCAGGTTATAGCGCTGCGGTATACGCTGCCCGTGCAAACCTGAAACCGACACTCATCGCAGGTATTCAATTAGGCGGTCAATTGACTACAACGACAGAAGTAGACAACTGGCCAGGTGGTGCAGAAGGTTTAACAGGCCCTGCCCTAATGGAACAAATGCAAGCGCATGCTGAACGTTTTGGCACAGAAATTGTGTATGACCATATCAACGAAGTAGATCTCAATGTTCGTCCGTTCGTGCTTAAAGGCGATATGGAAGAGTTTACTTGTGATGCATTGATTATTTGTACAGGTGCAACTGCACAATATTTAGGTCTTGAATCAGAAGCTGCTTTCATGGGTCAAGGCGTGAGTGCATGTGCAACATGTGACGGGTTCTTCTACAAAAACCAAAAAGTTATGGTTGTCGGCGGCGGTAATACTGCTGTGGAAGAAGCGCTGTATCTTTCAAACATTGCTTCTCATGTCACTCTTGTACACCGTCGTGACACTTTACGTTCAGAGAAAATTCTGCAAGATCATCTTTTTGCAAAAGAAAAAGAAGGTAAAATCAGTATTATTTGGAATCACCAAGTGGATGAAGTCATTGGCGATAACACCGGTGTGACTTCTGTACGTATTAAATCTACGCAAGATGATTCAACTCAAAATGTTGATGTCACTGGTATGTTTGTAGCGATTGGTCACAAACCAAACAGCGGTATTTTTGATGGTCAATTGAACCTACGTGATGGCTACATCCAAGTTCAAAGCGGAACTGCGGGTAATGCAACACAAACATCTATTCCGGGTGTATTTGCTGCGGGTGATATTGCCGACAGCATTTACCGTCAAGCGATTACTTCTGCAGGTTCAGGCTGTATGGCTGCACTCGACGCAGAAAAATACCTTGATGCACTCGGTGAATAATCTTTTGCTTCAGTCATTTGCTTAGCTAAATAGTTTTAAAAAATTAGCCGACCTAATGGTCGGCTTTTTTATGTATGATAAATATCCGTGTACCTCAATAAGAAGCTTGGCATGCCGATACTCCCTCCTTCTGAATTTACTTTCCCCGATCCAGTTGAATGCGATCCTGATAGTGAAGGCTTAATTTGCATCGGTGCTGACCTCTCTCCTTCCACATTGTTTGAAGCCTATAGCCATGGTCTTTTCCCGTGGTTTAGTGAAGGTGATCCGATTTGTTGGTGGTGTCCTGAACCCCGCTGCATTATTCGACCGCAGGACTATCGTCCGAGCAAATCCTTATTACGCACAATGAAAAAAATGGACTATAAGATCACCATTAATCGTGCGTTTGAAACTGTGATTCTCTCATGTTCACTGCCACGTAGTTATGCCAATGAAACATGGATTTCAGAAGATATCATTCAGGGATATTCTGCGCTATTTGAAGCAGGCTATGCTTATAGCATTGAAGTTTGGGAAAATGAGATTGTTGTCGGAGGCCTCTATGGCGTCAATATTGGCCATGGCTGCTTTGGTGAGTCTATGTTTAGTACACGAACAGATGTCTCTAAAATGGCGTTTTACACCTTAATGCTTATTGGGGAAGAGAATCAGTTGCCATGGATTGATTGCCAATTAGTCAACGATCATCTCTTAAGTTTAGGTGCGAGTACACTTTCTCGCCAACAATACCTTAATTCGTTACAAGATGTTGTTAAACAACCATCAATCGATTGGAAAAAGTATCAGGACAGTGTATTTTCAAGTAAAACAATAGCGCAATGGGCGAGTCTCAGCGCGCATGACAATAAAAGAGGGATATTACGATGAATTCCTATCAACCAAAGTCCCTGTTGAACGAATTACAGTACTACATCACGCCTCCGCATGATTGTAGCTACTTAGAAAATAAATCTGCTCGAATGGTCTTTTTGGACCCGGTCCATCGTATTGATGTGGTCACATTATCTGAACTTTCCCGAATGGGTTTTCGTCGTAGTGGTGATTTTGTCTATCGCCCTGAATGTCATCTTTGTCGCCAATGTTTGTCCTCTCGCGTTCCTGTTCATGAATTTCAAATGAACAGCGTGCAAAAAAAAGCGTGGAAACGGAATCAAGATTTAACGGTGAAAATTAGCCGCCCTCAAGATGCCGATGCAAAGCATTATGCGCTGTACGAACGCTACATTAATGAGCGGCATGCTGATGGTGATATGTACCCACCTAGCCAAGATCAATTTGAAAAATTTTTAATTAATAGCTGCACTGACAGTTTCTTTTTAGAGCTGTGGTTAGATGAGCAACTGATCAGTGTATCTACCTGTGATCCACTTGATGATGGTATTTCAGCGGTATATACCTTTTTTGATCCTGATGAAAGCCGTCGCTCCCTAGGGACTTTTGCCATTCTGAAACAAATCGAGCATGCACAAAAGCTTGGACTGCAATATGTCTACTTGGGCTATTGGGTACCCGATTCGCAAAAAATGAATTATAAATCTCAGTATATTCCACTGGAACTTCTGCTTGATGGACAATGGCGTCGACTCAACCGACCACTAACCCAAGAAGAAATTAGCCAACTGGGGGATTCCCTGATGACCACCTTACCTTCCGGCTGGAACAATCCTATTATTAAATAAAAGGGATCAAACAAAAGATATTCAATAAAATAGCATCCGTTTATTCACGAATGCTTTCTTTAAATTTGATCACTCTTCACCGCTTTTATTTAAATAAAGCTGCAAAATCATCACCACAAGTCTTCACCATAATAATGGCGTGCTCACGAGTTCCATCGGCATTTGGATAATAATTCTTTCGCAAATCGATTTGATGAAAATCCGCTTTTTCATATAAACGGATCGCTGGTTGATTACCTTCTCGCACTTCTAAGAAGATTTGAATGGGGTTATTTTTGAGTAAGGCAATAGATTCATCGAGTAATTGAAAACCTAATCCTTTGCCTTGCTGGCTCGGATCGATCGCCATTAACAATAAATTTGCTTCATCTAAAACGGGTTGTAAAATGCAAAAACCTACAACTTTTCCTTGTCGCTCAATCACCGTACTTTGATAGGCAGCAATCGATTCTTGAAATTGTTTTATGGTCCAAGGATGGCTTTGTACGCGGCGCTCGATATCGTAAACCTGCTGGACATCAGCGTCTTGCATCAAACGAATCATCTTCGTTTATCTTTCTATAGCTAGGGTATGCGCATTATAAAAAGTTTGTCTATAAAGTTGAATAAAAAAAAGAGCGATTTACATCGCCCTTCTCAAAAAGTCACCACAGCGCTGTGATTAGAGCCCCAAATATGCTTTCCACGTTTTTAACAAACCTGAAGTATCTAAATCATTCGGGTGAAAACCGGGTTTAAAATACATCAGCATTTCTTTCCCCATACCAGTGATGATGCCTTTTGAAGGGCTATAACCATAGGTATAAATATCTTTTAATGCTTCAAAATTAAGCTTGTTATCTTCTTTTAATAAACGAGCGACAAAATAACTTTGTACGAAGAATAAAGTCACCATTGCGCCAATCAATGAACCTGTACGGAGTGCGTAGGCCTTTATTCCCTGACCAAAGACACCTTCAAAAACATCATAAGCCACGGCTTTATGTTCATTTTCTTCAATCGCATGCCACAACCACATATTTTTCATGGTTTCATCTGTCATTAAAGCTTGAATATGCGGGTTAACTAATAACTGTGAAGCAATGGTTGCAGTGAAATGCTCAAGTGCCGTGGTTGCGGTTAGATCCACCATTTCTTGAGTAATGCCAACAGGTTTACCAATACGTGCAAAGACTTTGCGCACACCTTGGATAACACGACCCGTTGCCTTATCAAGTGTTTCGACATCATGACCGTATTTTTGTGCAGAAGCATTAAAACCCTCATGCTCTTGCGTATGCATGGCTTCTTGACCAATGAAAGCACTAATTTCTTTTTGTAGGGCTTCATTATTTGCGATTGCTGGGTGTTTACGTACGGCACGCACACTATCAATAAAGAACATTTCACCCGCTGGAAATAAAGCAGATAATGCGGTCATAAAATGTGTCAAACCTGCTGAGCCATTCATCCAGTACTCTGGTACCGCATCAAATTCAAAATTCATGCGACGTACAGGGAAACTTGCACCTGCTCGATTAGTAATCTTTACTTTAGCGTTCATGCCTAACTCCTTTTTGAGTTATTAAATACTCAAACTTTTTATTGGTTTTCTTGAGTTCATATTACGGTTTTATTTAATTGTTATTATTTCAGTTAAGGACAGTGAATTATCACTAAAGGACAGCTTTCAAAAATATTGTCTGACAATTTCCCTATCACATTGAATAAGCATAAAAAAAAGCGCCTCAAAGAGGCGCTTTTTTTACACACATTTAGTGATTATGCAGTAACTTTAGAAACTACACCCGCACCAACTGTACGGCCACCTTCACGGATCGCGAAGCGTAAGCCAGCATCCATTGCGATTGGGTGGATTAATTCTACTGACATTTCTACGTTGTCACCAGGCATAACCATTTCAACGCCTTCTTTAAGCGCGATCGCACCAGTTACGTCAGTTGTACGGAAGTAGAACTGTGGACGGTAACCGTTAAGGAATGGAGTATGACGACCACCTTCGTCTTTAGAAAGTACGTATACTTCTGCGTCGAATTTAGTATGCGGTTTGA
>NZ_VPAM01000051.1:0-16565 GCF_013419215.1 Acinetobacter sp. YH12096
TGCCATACTGGCAGGGCTTTCAATACTATTGAACACTCTTCAGTTGTTGTCAGAGTATTCGTCTGATGAGCTGAATGCGATTGCTCAGATCGCATTCAATTTATAAAAAATGTGTAGATACCTATGCTTTTAAGGGGGGGAGGATGTCAACTGCCCATGCTTGTTGTTTGGGTTGGTCATAAATCCCGGTTAATGGTGGATGTGCGCCTGCAAAAATAGGCAGATCCCATTCTTTTAAATCGACAATTTCAGTTTCTACGGTACTGTAGTCATAGCTTTCGATTTCTGAAAGTAGCCAGTTGGCAATCTTAATTGCCGTGCGGCCTTCGCGGACACTGCCGACAATAATATGAAGTTTCATCTTATTTCCCGTCTTGTTTTAAAGTCTTGCATTAAATTAATATGAATTCGGTCCGTTGCATATACAGAAAATGTATCGAGTCGATTGATAGTTATAAAAATAGTGATAAAAAAAAGCTCCCGAAGGAGCTTTCATTTGCTGAAACTTAGATCAGTTTCACGCCTTGTTGACCGGCAGGGGTCACTTTGAAAATTTCAACTTCAAAGGTGATATTTTTACCGGCTAGAGGGTGGTTGAAATCCACTTCGGTAATGTCTTCACCTACAGTTTTGATCACCCCATACAGACTTTGTTTGGCTTTATCTTCAAACTCAATCATATGGCCTTCAACAGGACGTTGCTCAAATTTGACGGTATCAAATTTTTGTACGTTTTCCGGGTTCCATGGACCAAAAGCATCTTCAGGAGGAAGGCTCACAGTACGGCGGTCACCTGCACGTAAACCGAATAAAGCTTTCTCAAAACCCGGTAATAAGCTGCCATCACCCATGACAAGGCTGACAGGTTCAGCACGGCTACGGGTATTGTCAATTTCTACGCCATTTTCAATAGCAACAGAAAAGTGAAGCTCTACTTTAGAACCTTCTTCAATACGAGTTTCCTCGTTAGGATTGATAAAATCAGTCATTTTGCGCTTCCGCACGTTGAATTCGGTGTTTTTCTAAGAAAAACGTATCGATAAGAAGCAGAATCGTGCCTAAAGTAATGGCACTGTCTGCAATATTAAATGCAGGAAAGTGGCTGTTGTTGTAATACACGTGAATGAAATCCACCACATAGCCTAAAGATACGCGGTCAATTAAATTACCGATTGCGCCGCCTAAAATCAGGGCAATGGCAATCGGAAGGACTTTCACGTTTTTTGGCATACGCATGAGCCAAAATACAAAAATGACAGACACAAGTCCTGCGAGTGAAGTAAAGAAATAACGTTGCCATCCACCGGCATCGGACAAGAAACTAAAGGCAGCGCCATAGTTATGTAGTAATGTCCAATTTAAAAAGGGCATGACAGGTACAGGATCTGCGTAGTTCAGATGTGTACTTGCAATCCATTTGGTCCATTGATCCAAAATAATGGCAACAATGGATAAGCCCACCCACACTAAATTGTGTGGGTAGAATTGAAAGAAGCCCTTTTTTTCTTGTGGATTAGGCATATTTTCTCTCTTCGCCTTGACCTGTAGGAAGGTTAATAATACAACGAGAACAAAGACCTGGATGTTCGTGATGTGTATTCACATCGGGCAGTACATGCCAGCAGCGTGCACATTTTTCACCGTCAGCAGCAGAGACTTTGACATTTAAACCGTCAAGGTCAGAGGCTTCGCCTTGTGCTGCGTCAAATTCATTAACAATCACTTGAGAGGTGATGAGGACAAAACGCAGTTCTTCACCGAATTTGTCTAAAACAGCTTTCAGTTCAGCATTGGCCCAAAGTTCAACTTTGGCAGACAAGTTTGAACCCACAGTTTTTGCAGTACGTGCAGCTTCAATAAACTTGTTTACTGCAGATTTGACGGTGATCAAGGTTTGCCATTCAGCTTCAGTCACCAGATTCGCTGTAGAGGCTACAGGAATGTCATACCACTCCGCAGTAAATACATATTTCTCAGATTGCTCTGGAATCAACGGCCAAGCTTCTTGTGCGGTAAAGCTCAAGATAGGAGACATCCAACGGACAAAGGCTTGAACCAAGTGATACAACGCCGTTTGTGCAGAATGACGCGCTGCTGAGTCTGCTTTGGTGGTGTACTGACGGTCTTTGATGATGTCGAGATAGAAACCACCCAAGTCATTAATACAGAAGTTGGTCAATGCGCTAGTCACGATATGGAAGTTCATATCTTCATAAGCTTGTTTAATAGTTTTTTGTACTTCCGCAGCACGTTGCAAGATGTATTGATCCAGTGCGATCAATTGATCGACAGGCAAAGCATCAGTCGATGGTTTGAAGCCATTCAAGTTAGCCAACAAGAAACGCAACGTATTACGGATACGGCGGTAACCATCTGATGCACGGCTGAAGATTTCTTTACCTGCAGTCATTTCATAACGGTAGTCTGCAGACGCAATCCAGAAACGTAGGCCATCTGCACCCATGTCTTTAATGATGTCTTGCGGAGTGATCACGTTACCGATCGACTTCGACATTTTGCGGCCTTTTTCGTCCACAACGAAGCCGTGAGTCAATAAGCCTTTGTAAGGTGCGCGGTTATTAATCGCCATAGATGTTAACAATGAAGATTGGAACCAGCCACGATGTTGGTCAGAACCTTCAAGGTACAAGTCAGCAGGGTCTTGCAATTCTTCACGTTCACGAAGTACTGCAAAGTGTGTTGTTCCAGAGTCAAACCAAACGTCTAGAGTGTCACGAACTGCATTGTACTGCTCTGCATCTGCACCGATAAACTCAGACGCATCACGGTTATACCAACCGTCAATACCTTCTTGTTCAATCAGCTTCGCGACTTCTTCGATTAGCTCAGGGGTACGCGGGTGAAGTTCGTTGGTATCTTTATGCACGAAGAATGGAATTGGCACGCCCCATGTACGTTGACGTGAGATACACCAATCTGGACGACCTTCAATCATCGATTGGATACGGTTTTTACCCCAATCCGGTACGAAGCTGATGTCATTTTCAATCGCGTTCAATGCACCTTGGCGTAAACCTTTTGCATCCATGCTGATGAACCATTGCGGTGTTGCACGGAAGATAATCGGTGTTTTATGGCGCCAGCAATGTGGGTAGCTATGTTTGATCACCACATGTGCCCAAAGTTTGCCTGCTTCGGTTAAAGCAGCAATGATTTTTGGATTGGCTTTGTAGATGTGTTCGCCTGCAAAAATTGGCGCAGTCGGTAAATATACACCGTTGCCGCCAACTGGATTGTCGACTTTCAGGTTGTACTGTAAGCCAACTTTATAGTCGTCCACACCATGGCCTGGCGCGGTATGCACAGCACC
This sequence comes from Acinetobacter sp. YH12096, assembly GCF_013419215.1. Taxonomy (NCBI): domain Bacteria; kingdom Pseudomonadati; phylum Pseudomonadota; class Gammaproteobacteria; order Moraxellales; family Moraxellaceae; genus Acinetobacter; species Acinetobacter sp. YH12096. The sequence continues at coordinate 3,332 of NZ_VPAM01000051.1, forward strand.
TGTACCACTGCCGTCTGTGACATGCTCACCCAAAATCACTGGCACTTGGCGTTCAGCAATTAACGGATGTTGTAGTACTAGATTTTCAAGTTTTGCACCAGCAAATTCAGCAATCACTTCTACTGCGTTAAAACCATAACGCTGAGTTGCAGATTCAACTAATGATTTTGCAAGGATGAAGTTTTGCGCTGCTTTGTCTTCGCCAGTTGCTTTCACCAATTGGTATTCAAGCTCAGCGTGTAGAGCAACCGCTTGGTTGGCAGGCATGGTCCAAGGCGTAGTTGTCCAGATCACGATATCTGTAGAATCGCTAACTGTAACACCTAGGCGTGCAGATAAATCAGCTAAATCAACAACGCTAAAACCAACGTCAATCGCATCTGATTTTTTGTCTTCGTATTCCACTTCAGCTTCAGCTAAGGCAGAACCACAGTCCAAACACCAGTTCACAGGTTTAAGACCCGGCTCAATATGGCCTGCTTTGGCAATCTCACCGAGCGAACGAACGATGTCGGCTTCTTGTTTGAAGTTCATGGTGAGGTACGGATTGTCCCAATCACCAAATACGCCCATACGCACGAAGTCTTTCTTTTGTAATTCGACTTGGGTGTAAGCATATTCACGGCATGCTTTACGGAAAGTTGAGGCATCTACTTTCACGCCGACTTTACCGACTTTTTCTTCAACTTTCAGTTCGATTGGAAGACCGTGACAGTCCCAGCCCGGCACATACGGCGCGTCAAAACCGTCCATTACACGGCTTTTGATGATGATGTCTTTCAGGACTTTGTTTACCGCATGGCCTAAGTGGATTTGGCCATTTGCGTATGGAGGGCCGTCATGAAGCACATATTTTTTCTTGCCAATACGCGATGCACGAATCTGCTGATAAATGTTGTCGGCATACCACTCTTCTAACCATTTCGCTTCACGTACTGCGAGATTTGCTTTCATCGCAAATTCAGTACCTGGGAGGTTTAGCGTGGCTTTATAATCCACTGCATTTTCAGGAGTTTGCTTATCGCTCATGCAAGTTGTCTTCCAAATTTATCAGCCCGTTGACTGACGCGTTTTACAATAAATAATCGGGGTTTAAAAGGGGAAATGAGGGTGCTGACCTCGAAACTCAAGGAGTTTTTCGACGTCGTCATCAATTCCGGCTTTCAATGCTTCAAGCGAAGGGTAGTCCTTTTCGCCATGTAAAAAGTTCAAGAACGTCACCCGCATTAACAGGCCATACAGATTAGCAGAAACATCAGGAAAATGTACTTCTAATCGCCATTCAGGATGTTCCTGTTTAATTGCGGGACGCGTACCAACATGCCCTGCACCAAACAGGGCAGAGGGTGCATAACCTGCAACCCCTAATTTGTCAGCATTTTCGTTTTTTACTTTATCTGTTAAAGATTCGGTTTCACAAATGACATCGACTGCATAAATGCCATTTAAACAAGGTTTATGACGGTTTAAACGCACATTAATGGTAGGAAAATTAATCGTGCGACCGATTTGATCGCCATACTGCACACGACCTGTGATGCTATAAGGACGACCTAAAAGCTTTGCGGCATGGGCAAGGTCGCCTGCTTGTAATGTCTGACGAACCAGTGTTGAACTGACACGTTCGCCATCGACTTCGACATTTTGCAGGGCTGTGACTTGGAAGCCGTATTGGCGTAAAAATTCGCTATTGCCTTGGCGGTTTTTGCCAAAGTGATGATCTTCGCCCAAAACTAAACTTTGTGTATTGAGTTTATTTTTTAAAATATCGGCAAATTCTTCGGCGCTGAGATTACGAAAGGCATTGTCAAATTTCGCCACCACAATATAGTCGACGCCTAGTTCAGTTAAATATTCGACTTTTTCACGTAGTGAACTGATTCGAGGCGGTGCATCATAAGCTTTAAAGAATTCAAGCGGTTGTGGCTCAAAAATCATCACAGCTGTTTTTAAGTTTTGTTGCTGTGCTATGTCTTTGAGCTGGCTGACCATCGCTTGATGACCCAAATGTACACCATCAAAATTGCCAATGGTCACGGCAGTTTTGGGGAGTTCTAAGTGGGGCGCTAAAGCATTCAGACGGAGCAGCTTCATGGGCGAATCAATTGTTGAAAATGTTTGAGGGCTATATATTGCCATAATCTTCTGCGTTCGTCTTGTTGTTGTGTTTTTACTCAAGTTTTTTTATGCAGAGATGAATTCAATATCAATAAAATAAATTATAAAAATAAATATTAATCAATTTTTCTTATTTAATGGTGTGCTTAAACTATAGACATTCCATTTTGATGAGCATCATGCGATGAAAATGCCATTTTATCAACTCCAGCATAAACAAGACTTGATTCGTCATTTCACCCCAAACTGGTTTACGGTGGTGATGGGCACAGGTGTGGTGGCCCTCATTTTACCATCTATAGCGGTGGCGCCGCAGTGGATGTGGTCCTTCGGAGCAGCGCTGTGGCAGATCAGCATCGTGTTGTTCATATTGTTTAGTGGGATGTATCTCAGCCGATGGATATTGTACCCACAAGCAGATTTTCCAGCATCCAGTGATGAGTTTATTTCTTGGGGCGATCCCCATGGCACTGGCAACCCTGATCAATGGCGCATTGAAATTTGGCACCACGCTATACACAGAGTTTTTGGGCATGAGCATCATCACATGGGCTGAATATTTATGGTATGTCGATGTGTTGATGTCAATAGCGATTGCATGGTGTGTTCCATTTCTGATGTTTAGTCGTCAGCAACATGCGCTGCAAGGCATGACCGCAGTATGGTTATTGCCGATAGTGGCTTGCGAGGTGGCTGCCAGTTCAGGCGGTTTATTGTTGGCGCATTTACCTGCACAGGCTCATGCTGTCCATATTTTGCTGGGGAGTTATCTGCTTTGGGGAATCTCAGTATTTCCAGCATTTGCCATCTTAAGCATCTTGTTGCTGCGTCTAGCTTTACATCAATTGCCAAGCAAGGATATGGCGATCAGCAGTTGGTTGGCCTTAGGACCGATTGGGACAGGGGCTTTAGCGCTGTTACTTTTGGGCGAGCAAGCCCCACGTATTTTGACAGCAGTAGATTTGGCTGATTTGGGACAGGTGTTGCTTCAAGGCGGTGTGTTTGCAGCCCTTGTTCTGCTCGGATTTGGTGTATGGTGGTTTGGAATCGCTATACTCATCACGCTAAAACATTTGCGAGATTTACCCTTTAATCTCGGGTGGTGGGCGATGACGTTTCCATTCGGCGTTTTTAGTTTGGCGGTCATCCATTTGGCGGAACAGACGCAATTACACGCTATTCAACAGTTCGGTACTTTTTTTGCAGTATTGCTCTGTACGCTTTGGTTATTGGTGATGCTGAAAAGCATACAAGGGTTTTATCGTGGCAGCTTATTTTTTTCTCCGTGTTTAAAAGCGTATTGTGATGCTCAGCGCGCATCTTAAATGATGTCGGGTGAATGTAAATCCGTTGAAGAAAACTATAGCGCGTTGGCTTTGACGGATTTCAGCAAACAAATATAGAGCTTGTGCAAGCGTGTGATGCAGTTACGTTATTTTGCTATCCAAGCAAAACATTCATGTATAAAATTTGCGCGTATTTTCGAGAGATCAACTGGCTTCGAGATATAAACTTGCTTGTAGTAGTAGGTGCTAGAGCAAGGCTTATGGATTAAAAAAAAAGATAAAAATAAGGATCGAATTATGTGTAATCAAACCAGTTTTTGGGATGATGCCAAAGGATTGTTAGAAGAATGGTACGTTGCTTGTACCTCTAAAGAACTCAAAAAAGATCAGCCTTTTTCAGCCACCCTGTATGGTAAAAAAATTGTCCTGTTCCGACAAAAAGATGGAACTGCCGCAGCATTGCTCGATCAATGTGTGCATCGTGGAGTGCCTTTGTCTCAGGGCAAAATGACTGATGGCTGCGTGAGATGTCCATATCATGGTTGGTCGTATCAGGGCGATGGCCATGTGGCGCATATTCCTAGTGTCAATGGGCAGTTTTTTCCAGAAAAACCGCATCCCTTTAAACAGCGTAGTTTTGATGTGTGTGAGCAAGATGGGGTGGTATGGATTTATCTCGGTGAAAAGCCCAAACAGGAACGCCCAGAAATATTTAAATTACCGTTTTATGATCAAGCCGGCTGGGTCAGTTATTACATGGTCGGCAGTTATGATGGCGAGATGGGCGCTGTTGCACAGAATATTATGGATGTGACCCATACCATATTTGTCCATGAAGGCTGGTTTCGTTCAGAGTCGGGAAAAGCCGTGGATGCCACCATAGATGTCGGGCCGCGCAAAGTAGTCGTTGACTATCATGACCATGATGCAGATGTCGGCATGATGCCATGGCTGACCAATCCGCATGGTGCTGAACAGGTCCACCGCGACAGTTTTATCGCGCCGAATATTACCTTGGTGGAATACCATTGGGGAGAGCCATCGGGCATGGTGTTTAATAGTCTGATTAGCCCTGTGGGGCCGTATGAGTCACGGGTTTATACCTGTGTCAGTTATAAATTTCCGATTCCAAAATTGTTGTCTAAGGCATTGATGCCGGCTGTGAATGCCTATACTTGGGTGGTCAACAAACAAGACATTAAAATTTTGTCAGCGCGAAGAGCTGGCATCGAGCATATGCCGATGACCCATTCGCATAGTGTGAGAGGGGATATGGCACATATTGCATTAGAGAAGATTTTAGATGCCTTGCGTCACGACCAACAATTGGCACCGTCTTTTATTGGCAAGCGGCCGATGCAATTTCAAATTTGATAGCATTCAAATCTGCGTGAGGAATTTATTTTCTGAGCAATGTGATTTTTGAAGATGATTTTTTCTGCGCACGTGCAAATGTATGCTATATGAAGGCATCAATTTGAGGAGACCGCTATGCGTCAGCAAATCGCTTTAATTATGGCACTGCCGAGTGAATCTAAAGGCTTGTTTGAAGCCGCAGGCATTGAAGTACATTACAGTGGTATTGGTAAAGTCAATGCCGCATTTAAAGCCTTTGATGTGATTCAAAAAACCGGATGTCATACTTTGCTGAATTTGGGCACTGCGGGAAGTTCACATTTTGATGCACATGCTTTGGTTGAAGTAGCTCAATTTGTACAACGGGATATGGATGTATCGCCTTTGGGTTTTGATGTGGGGGTGACGCCGATGGATACCGATCATCCTGCTGAAATTCAGCCAGAGAGCATGTTTAGCCATTTGCCTAAAGGAATTTGTGGTACAGGCGACAGCTTTGAAACTGGGCTGCCGAAAGTACCGTGTAATCTTGTCGATATGGAAGGCTACGCAATCGCTAAAGTATGTAAAAAACTGGGTGTTCGCTTTGTGTCGGTAAAATATATTACCGATGGTGCGAATGACACAGCACATCTGGATTGGGAAGAAAATTTATTATTCGGCGCAAAGAAATTATTGAAATTATATCAAACAGTCAAATAAGGCATTTAGCTAATTCCGGTCGGCGACCATAGAATGCTATGGTCGTATGCCAATTCGACCCAATTCAATTTACTTTTCTGGGCGTGGAATTACACCGTAAAGCATCATATGAACGGTATGTTGAATAATCCGTTGTTGCATACTGCGATTACGTAAGGTTTTTCCAGTGACCATTTCCATTTGGGTTGCAAAGTCAGCATAGTTTTGCGTAATTGCCCAAATGTTCAGAATTAAAAGTTCTGGATCAATATCTTTTGAAATTTTACCTTGCTCTTGCCAGTTGCTGATGACTTTGGCTTTGCGTTTAACTAATTTTTTTAGTGGGCCTTTTAAAATTTCAAGAATGTGTGGTGCGCCCTGAATGACTTCAAGTGCGAACAAACGTGAGGCTTTCGGTTGCGTACGAGATACTTCAATTTTCTGCAATAGATAATTGGTGATCGCTTCTTCAGGCTCAAGGTCTGCTTCCAACATTTGTAGCGGAGCAAGCCACTTTTGTAGAACCGTTGTCAGAACTTCAACATAAAGCGCTTCTTTATTTTCATAGTAATAGAAAATATTCGATTTATGCATTTCTGCAATCTGTGCGATCTCATCCAAGCTGGCGCCATTGAAGCCATACAGGGAAAAGACATCCAGTGCTGCATTAAGCAACTGGTGGCGTTTCTGGGTACTCTTTTTTTGTTCCATTAGCTCTTTTAAGAAAATGAAAAGGGAATATTGAATTGTACGGCAAATCAACAGATTTGTGCACAATCATCGTTTCTAATTTTATGAATTTTGGCAGTTTATTCTGTTCAACGGTCAAATAAATACGACGAATACCATAATATTTCAAATAATCATTTTAGGGTGAAATTTAAATAAATCATTATTTTTAGTCATGGATTTATATGATTTATCGTAATTTTTGTGATGTATTTGTCAACAGGCGATAAATCTCCCCTCAATGCTAAATATGGTTTTGTTGCGATATTGTTCTTGAATAGGACAGGAAGTCACACGGTTTAAGTGATGATTTCCTGCACAAGTACAGCTTAAGTGGCCAAGACCGCTTGTAAGACTTGTTGTTCAAGTTCAGTAAATTCAATGCCTTTTTTTCGTGGACGGGTCAAATCGACACTAAATTCTTTGGCAATATGGCCTTTATCAAGCAAGATTATACGGTCTGCCAACTGTACGGCTTCACTCACATCATGCGTGACCAAAATCGCGGTAAACCCTTGTTCAGTCCAGAGTTTTTCAATCAAATTCTGCATATCTAAACGTGTTAAGGCATCGAGCGCACCCAGTGGTTCATCTAGCAGCAAAATGCGTGGTTTATGTGACAAAGCACGTGCCAGTGCAGTACGTTGACGTTGCCCCCCTGATAGCTGTGTTGGCCAAAGCCCCGCTTTGTCTTTTAAACCGACTTTTTCGAGGAGTGCTGTGGCATTGGCGTGTTGGTCTTTGCTTAAACCAAGTTGTACATTTTTCTCAATGCTACGCCAAGGCAGTAGGCGAGGGTCTTGGAACATCACACGAATATCATCACTGGTGATGCCTTCACGTATATGACGTGCAGACTTAAATTTAATTTCGCCATAACTCGGTTTTTCTAAGTCGGCGATGAGGCGAAGCAGGGTACTTTTACCACAGCCACTACGACCGACAATCGCCAAGAATTCACCGGGTTGAATATGCAGGTCAAGGTCCTCAAGGACTTTAACATCGCCATAAAATTTGTGTAGTTGTTCAATCAGGATCTCTGCGCCCAACACCGCATGGGGGTTGATATCCTCGACTGAAGAACGCTGAGGTTGGGTTGAGTCGTCTGCATGACGGCTTATGCTTAAATCGGTCATCACATGCTCCTTATTTTTGGTAACCCGAGTGCCAACGGAGTAAATATTTTTCTAAGGCAACAGCCAGTACATCGGCTAATTTACCGAGTAGGGCATACAATAAAATCCCGACCAAGACGATATCGGTTTGTAGAAATTCGCGTGCATTCATGGTCATATAACCGATGCCGGCTTGTGCAGAAATGGTTTCTGCCACAATCAACAAAACCCAAACGAGCCCGAGTGAAAAACGCAGACCAACCAAAATAGACGGCATCGCCCCCGGTAGAATGATTTCTTTATACAGTTGCCAGCCACTCAAACCGTAGCTTTTGCCCATTTCAATCAGTTGAGGGTCTACAGAACGAATACCATGATAGGTATTGATATAAATGGGAAAGAATACGCCAATAGCGACTAAAAACAGCTTGGCCGATTCATCGATCCCAAACCATAAAATCACCAATGGAATCAGGGCAAGAGCAGGAATGTTACGGATCATTTGCAGCGTGGTATCGAGTAGCGTCGATGCTGTTTTGGATGAACCATTCAGCTGCCCTAAAAAAAGACCTAATCCACCACCGACTAAAAGCCCAACCAAAGCACGACCGGCACTGATTTGAACATGCTTCCACAGTTCACCACTGATCAGTAAGTTCCAAAAGGCCACCACCACCGCACTTGGCGCAGGCAAAATACGACTTTCTAACAGCCCTGTAACAGAGGCAATTTGCCACCCGATAATTAATGCAATAGGAAACAACCAAGGCAGCAAACGCTGCCCGAGTTGTGTTCCACGTGAAACCTTCGGTGCTTTGAAGGTTTCAACAGAAACAGTTTTGGACATTAGGCCGGCTCCTGAATCTTTTCAGCTTTTTTATTTTCATCTGGGGTGTAGTTGTTCGCGACAATCTCACCAAATGGGCCTGTTAAGTTAGGTTGAACCAATTTCTGACGTGTTTCCAATGGCAGTAGTGGGAACACCAATTCTGCAAAACGAATAGACTCTTCAAGGTGTGGGTAACCAGAGAAAATAAAGGTGCTAATTCCTAGATCGGCATATTCTTGGATACGTGCGGCTACCGTTTCAGGATCACCAACGAGTGCCGTACCTGCACCACCACGAACCAGGCCAACACCCGCCCATAAGTTTGGCGATACTTCTAATTTGCTACGGTCGCCGTTGTGCAGTTCAGCCATACGGCGTTGACCAACAGAGTCCATGGTTTTGAACTTGGCTTGCGCAGCTGCAATGGTGGCATCGTCGACATATTGGATCAGCTCTTCAGCTGCTTTCCATGCCTCTTCATTGGTTTCGCGAACAATGACATGTAAACGAATGCCATAATTCAGTTCACGTCCTTTGGCTTTGGCTTTTTCACGCACCACTGCAATTTTTTCTTTTACCGCTGCAGGTGGCTCACCCCAAGTTAAATAGGTGTCAACTTGATCCGTTGCCAGTTCAACAGCAGCCTCTGAAGAACCGCCAAACCATAGTGGTGGATACGGTTTTTGTACCGGTGGATAAAGTAATTTGGCGTCGTCCACACTCAGACGTTCGCCATGGAAGGTATAGCTTTCACCGGTATGTGAACGGGTTAAAATTTCACGCCAAATCGTGGTGTATTCAGCAGCTGTTTGGTAACGCGTTGCGTGATCTTCATAGACACCATCACCCTTGAGTTCCTGCTCATCACCGCCTGTAACTAAGTTCAGTAAGATACGGCCGCCAGATAAACGGTCAAAAGTTGCAGCCATACGTGCAGTCAGTGCAGGCGTTGTCACCCCCGGACGTAGCGCCACTAGAAATTTTAAATTTTTAGTGGCATCAATCAAGCTTGCAGCTGTAAGCCATGGATCTTCACATGAACGACCTGTCGGAATCAGAACGCCTTCATAGCCAAGATTATCCACCGCTACTGCAATTTGCTTCATGTAGGCATGATCGACTTGGCGTGCACCTTTACTTGTTCCTAAGTAGCGACTGTCACCGTGGGTAGGGATAAACCAGAAAATTTTCATGTTCAGTTCCTTGTATTTTTGATGGCTCGGGTATCAATGTGATGAAGGTGTCCAAACTTGCTTTTGGACTTGAATGTTGTTTGGAATCAGTTGGACTTGTTTAAATAAGTCCGCAATATTTTGCTGTGCTTGAATGACCTCAGGTGTCAGCGGGCGCACAGGAGATGGTTTAGATCGGCGAGAAAAGGCTTGCGCAGCAATATTCTTTTGCAGCCCAGTGCTGTTTTGATAAATCTCTAAAGCCACATTTTGGTTCTTCACAATCCACTGATCGGAAGCATCTAGGGCCTTTAAAAATTTAGCTGGGGCATCAGGGTGCGCTTGAACAACTTTTGGATTTGCCACATAAAATGAATAGGTCTTTGGAAAATCACCAGATTGAATCAGCACTTTAGCCTGAGCATCCAACTCCGCAGCAGATAAAAACGGGTCCCAAATGGCCCATGCATCAATTGATTTTTTATCAAATGCGGCACGTGCATCTGCTGGTGGAATCCAAATTGGTTGGATATCGCTCCAAGTCAAACCGGCTTTTTCTAAAGTTTTGGCTAATAACTCATGCGCACTCGAGCCTTTTTGTACAGCAACGCGTTTGCCACGTAATTCTTGAATGGTTTTGATTGAGCTATCCGCTGGAATCACGACAGCGAGCGATTGTTCAGGCACCACTTCATAGCCAATATAATTGAGGTCTTTATTGGCAGCTTGGGCAAAAATAGGCGGGGTGTTGCCGACATAGCCATAATCCACCGCACCAACCGCAAGAGCTTCTAACATTTGTGGGCCAGCAGGGAATTCCTTCCACTCAATGTGAGCGCCGGGAAATTGTTGTTCAAAGAGCTTTTGTTCACGGGCAACTAGCAAATTTAAGGCTGATTTTTGAAAACCAATAACCAAGGTTTTTACGGCTGTTTCAGCTGGTTTTTCACCATCCTGCTGTGCTGTTTCTTGTTTTTGGCAGGCACTGAGTCCAAGGCCCAAAGTGGCTAAAGTCAGTATGGAAAATGTTCTTAGAATACGCATGGCATCGCCCTTATGCTGTGGTCGCCTTATTTGATAATGGCCGACTCAATATTTAATTTATTGGGAATTAATTTTTCGTTATAAAACGCATCAGCGACTTGCTGCTGCTCCTGCGCCACTTGTGCAGTAATCGGCGTCACTTGATTGCCTAAGCGTGAAATAGATGTTTTAAGTACATCCAGACCTAAGCCAGTTTTGCCTTCGAGTAACTTGGCCGCTTCGTCTTGATTTTTTGAGACCCATTGCGTGGTCAAATTCAACTCATTCACCACAGCTTGCAGCACTTTTGGATTTTCCTGAGCAAATTTACGATCGGCCAAATAGAACTGGTAGTTCTTCACCAAGTTTTCGCCATTGGCAATGCTGCGAGCATTAAGTTGATGCTCAGCAGCAGAAAGGAACGGGTCCCAAATTACCCATGCATCAACGGCACCTTTTTCAAAAGCAGCACGTGCGTCGGCAGGTGGTAAATACACGACATTGATGTCGCTAAATTTAAGCTGATTGGCTTCCAACAGCTTGAGCAACAGGTAATGCACGTTTGAGCCTTTGTTTAAGGCCACACGTTTACCTTTTAAGTCCTGAATACTGTGAATAGCCGAATCTTTTTGCACAATTAACGCTTCAGCTTTTGGAACTGCAGGTTGGTTGGCAATGTAAACCAAATCGGTTTGAGCGGCTTGAGCAAAGATAGGCGGTGCTTCACCGACTTCACCAAATGACACGCTGCCCACATTGAGCCCTTCAAGCAGCTGTGGACCCGCAGGAAATTCCACCCATTTGATATTTACACCTTGGCTTTTTAAGGCTGTTTCTAAGGTTCCGCGTTCTTTTAAAATTGGCAATAAGCCATATTTTTGGAAACCAATATTTAAGGTGACATTTTCTTCAGCCTCTTTTTTGCCACAGCCCGACATCATCATGGCACCCACAACCGCTGTAGACAGTACAAGTGTTTTTGTCCAAAGTTTTGCTTTGTGCGTACGCATGTGTTGCTCCTATAAAGGTCTAAATGTGCAGAACTGTTGATTTATGAACACATAAGCTAAAGAGTTTTCTTTTTCGAAAAAAATAAGAAAACTTAAATTTAAAATCAGGAAAAAAGATAAATAAATATCAGCAAAAGTTATGAAAAAATATGATTTTAGAAAAACATATAATGTGTCAAAGTGTTATTTTAAGTTATTGAAATTAATTAATTTATTGTGGTTATTTAAATGATAGATATCGTTATTCTGTGGCTTGCATAGTGATTTGAGAGCCTAGACAAGGGATTCGGCATAACCTTATGCAAAATAATGCTATTCAGCGCATAGAAAAAGCCACTTTAAAGTGACTTTTTACAAACTAACGAGTTTCTTTGATAGTTATATAAGGCCTGACGGGCATTCGGTAAGTCATCGACACTGACTTGTTCAAAACCTTGTTCAAGGAACCAATGCGCTGTCCGTGTGGTCAAAATAAACAATTGTTCAATACCTAAATCTCGCGCTTTTTCTTCTAAATAATGCAAAATTTGGCTGCCACGATTCGATTTTCGATAACCTGGATGCACAGCCACACATGCGATTTCAGCAGAGCGTTTTTCATTCCCTGTGACAGGAATCGGGTATAACGCAGCGCAAGCCAAAATCGTACCGTCACGTTCAATCACTGCAAATTGTCCAATTTCATTTTCCAGACGTTCGCGTGAGCGATAAACCAAGATACCTTCTTGTTCGAGAGGGCGTAACAGATTGATTAAGCCACCCACATCTTGAATATCGGCAGTACGCACTTCTTCATAATGCGCATCAGTGATCATGGTGCCAGAACCGTCACGCGTGAACAATTCTTCGATCAATGCGCCATCATAAGCATAGGAAATAAGATGAACACGGTGCACGCCTTGTAGGGAGGCATCTTTAGCAACGCTTAAATGCAGGGCAATATCGGGATTAGAATCTTGATATTGCAAAATATGCTGATCAAGTTGATGAGGTGTAATTTCGCGTTGTAGCTGCCCATGTTCATTGTGCAAACCGTGTTGTTTGCCCAAGAAAATCAACTTATCCGCTTTTAAACTGATCGCGGTTTTGGTCGCAACTTCTTCAGCCAATAAATTAAACACTTCACCTGTCGTGGAATAACCTGTTGGCCCAAGCACCACAATATTTTGGCTCTCTAAATGACGTTGAATCGCATGGATATCGACGGAACGAACTTCACCAGACAGTTGAAAATCGATACCGTCACGAATGCCATACGGTTTTGCCGTGACCAAATTGCCTGAGACCACATCAATACGCGCGCCGTACATCGGTGAGTTGGCTAAACCCATAGACAGGAGGGCTTCAATTTGCAGACGAATGGAACCGACGGCATTCATCACCGCAGGTAAGGATTCGCGAGTGGTGATGCGACGGTGATGATGAAATGGTGTCTTGATGCCGCTGCTTTGTAAATTATGATTGATTTGCGGACGAGCACCATGCACCAAAATTAGACGAATACCAAGTGAGTGTAATAAGGCAATATCATGAATAATGTGTTGAAAATTTTCATGTTGCAGCGCTTCACCATCAAACATGATGACAAAGGTTTTGTTGCGATGCGCATTAATATAGGGTGCAGAATGACGGAACCAATGCACATACTGTAAGGTTGTGCTGGAAGATGGTTCAGTGATATTCGTTTGCATGCCTATGCCTGTTTATTCGCTTTGGTATGGATGATTCTAAACAAAAACATATGACAGCGGAAAGCAAATTTGACATCCTCACCCCCTTAAAAGAGGATGATTCCTACAGCTAGACGCTTATGCCCAAGCGCAAGAATGTTTAGAGCTGAGTTTATATCTCGATCATGAGCTGTACCACAGCTCATGCACTCCCATTCTCTTATTCCAAGATCTGTCTTACCTTT
>NZ_VPAM01000052.1:0-16259 GCF_013419215.1 Acinetobacter sp. YH12096
GCCTATTTAAGTGATGTGCTGAAAAGGTTGCCGACACATAAAGTGACTCAGATTGAAGAATTACTGCCACATCGCTGGAAATCCAACTCAAATTAAAAAATAGGCATGGGGTTCAGCGGACGCTTACTAAGTAATTAACTACACTAATCATAGTTTTTCACAAATTCTAAAACGTAGATCGCATTCAACTTTTAAAGTCCCTTTTTATGCTTAATTCGTCACCTTAATTATAGGGAGTAAGAGAGTCATGTAATTTATTTGATACACGGTGTTTCATCACATATTATCAAATCAAGGGATGTTATTTTGTCTCGTATATTTAAAGAATAATCCTAATTTTCGAGTAGCTAGTAGTAGGAGGTTTTCAAAAAATGAATAAAATTAGTCATAAAAAAAGCCCCCATCTTTCGATGAGGGCTTTTTGAATTTGGAGCGGGAAAGGAGACTCGAACTCCCGACCCCAACCTTGGCAAGGTCACCGAGATTTATCCCATTAAATGACATTATTTGTAAGTATATGATTTAATTAGTAAGATATGGTTTTTGGTGGGCTAAAATTTAGATCAATTTAGATCATTTAATGTTGTTTTGGTCACTTTATTTTAGACGTTTTAGTTTATAAAAGTCACCTATATTTTGATACTAAATTTCATGAGAAACAATAACAATATATAATTTAATATAATGATTCTTAATTCTCATGAGGATGCAAGAGGATGGTGAAATCACCTTTACCGAAGCCGAGCTTTTGGCTGGCGTAAATGCGGCTGACGTGGACGGCGATACCTTATCGGTGACTAATGTTCAGGTGGATCCTGCGTTGGGTACTATTACCGATAATGGCAATGGCACTTGGACCTTTAAACCAAAGGAAAACTTTGCCAACGCCTCGGCAGAGGAATCGGTTGAAATCACCTTTGACGTGACCGATGGCGAGTGGAATATTCCAGCCTCGGCAGAGGTTCATGTTGAAGCAGTCGCTGATGGCGTGAATATTGACTTGAAAGCCAATATCTTTAATGACGGTGGCACAGGTGGTGAAGGCGGCACAGGTGGTACGTCAGCGCCAGTTGATCTACCTGCTGCGCCGCCATCAACGGGTTTAATCTTCAAGACGTATAACGGTATATCCATTACTCAAAGCCAAAAGGCGACTTTTGATTCAAGCCGTCTTGAGCAAATATTGGAAGGTAACACTGCTAACTCAACGGGACGCGCCAACGTATTCACTGGTAACTTTACAGGAAGTGAGGTGGCCCGTGGAAAATTCGATGCAGTGTCTTATACCGGTTTGATCTACCTAGAAGCAGGACGTGAATACAGTTTTGAGGGCTATGCAGACGATTCAATGTTTATTGAAATTGGTGGCACAGTTCTTTCTGAAACAACGGGGAATGCTTACGGGGATTATGGTCCAACATTTGTAGGAGGTGTTGGTGATGGCTCAATTTATGTGAACAGTTTCATACCACCTGCTACGGGTTACTACACTATAGAAGCCTATTTCGCTAACTTAAATCGCACAGGTAAGTTTGATATCAGTGTGCTTGAGAAAGATGTCGGCGCAGATTGGACCACCGCCACTTCTAAAGAGCTAACTTCCGATAACTATCATCTTTATGGCAGTGCCGAAGAGCTGATTACACTTGGCGCTGAAGTTGGTACTTTTGTTGAAAGTGGCAGCGGCGATCACCAAGGGAAGTTTGGCGGTTACTTTGCTGCTGGTGTGGTTGATGAAGGGATTATCGGTAACCCGATTAAGCTTTCAGGTATTGATGTTACGCTGATTGATAATGATGGTTCAGAAACACTGACTGTGTTGAAGATCACCAACATTCCAGAGGGTAGCACCATTACCGATGGCGCCAATACCTTTGTTGCTGATGCAGACGGTGCTGAGTTAAATCTGATGGATAATATTATTTGGGATTTAGACCAATTAGTATTTATCTCTAATCCAAATCTAACGGCAGAAGATTTGCCCGGTGGTCAACTCAGCATTGACTTGAAAATTGAAGCCACCACCAAGGAAGCAAGTAACGGCGATGAGAAAACCGTGGTGAAAGATTTGCTTGTGACGGTGTTAGACTTTGACGCCAGTACCGCAGATTTAGACCCAGCGATTAAAAACACCGATAACCTGTTTACCCATGGCACTGATAGTAACGATACGCTCACTGCTCCAACAGTCGCTGAGGATGTAAGAAAAGTCACTGTGGGTGTCAATGGTGAAACGGGATCAAAACATCCAGATAATCCATGGACGATACAGTTTGAGGGAAGCAAACCCGGCTTGAGCATTACCCAGGTAGTGATTGATTTGAATACTTCTGTTAATTCAGATGTACATTTTAATGCATCAGGTGGTAGCGGAGATTTCAAAACAAAAAATCAAGACTACTTTGAAAAGAAACCGCTTATAGGGGGTAGTGACTCACCAAGTCACGCAAGCCTCACCGGTGGTATGGTGAACAGTTACAGCATTGGTGGGCATAGTGGTATCACGGGTAACCGTAAACCACAAACCTTAACTATCAACTTTAATTCGGGGCAATTTACTTCGGGTAAAGAGTTTAGTTTTGTCGCTGATACGGATACGACACGCTCTCCTAACAATAGCTATGCCGATCAGATGGCTGGCTCTACCATCACGGTTTATTTCAGCGATGGTAGCAGTCAAACCATGACCTACGAGCAATTAAGTGGCAGTGGTGCTTCAAGCAAAGCAGGTGCCGAGCATGAAGCTAACTGGGCAGCAGGTGCTTACCTCAACGGCGGCGATGGTGACGATACCATTTACGGCTCAGGTGGTGACGACTATCTGGTCGGCGGCGCAGGCGATGACTACATCGAAGGTGGCGACGGCAAGGACTATCTGCTTGGTGGTGCTGGTGATGACCAATTGCACGGCGGACAGGGTGATGACACGCTACTTGGTGGCTTAGGTAATGACTTGCTAGTAGGCGGTGAGGGCAATGATATCTTGATTGGTGGGCTAGGTAGTGATACAGCACTTTATGATGTTTTAGTTGCTGCCGACGCGACTGCGGGTAATGGGACTGATACATGGAAAGACTTCACTCTTGGCTCTACGATTAGTAATCCAGAGGCAGACAAGCTTGAGTTTAGCCAAGGATTCTTCCAAGGATTACTGGATGTCAATCAAGACGATATCGGGCAGTACATTAAAGTCGAAGATGTAAATGGCACAGCGACAGTGAAAGTGGATCGTGATGGTGCTGCAGGTACGCATGATTGGGCAAACCTATTGGTACTTGAAGGGCATAAAGCTGCCGATGTAAATTTACAAACTTTATTAGATAATCAACAGATTATTATTGGTTAATATCCATAGGGTTGGATTGAGCTACGGCTTGATTTAGTCCTAAGCTAAAGAAAAGCAGTGTGCGGTGCATGCTGCTTTTCTTTGTTTTTAAATGCAGCTTGAAATGTGGCATTAGCGAATCAATTGTATCGTTGATTTTTATTGTAAATTTATCATGATCGATGTGGCACACATGGCTTTAAAATAGACAGGAATGCTGCTATAAACAACAGCAGTACAATACCTTTTTTGATTTGTAAACATAATAGAAATTCGACACTTAGACCATGAAATTAACCCAATCCAAGATATGGTTATGCTTGTTTTTACCCATATCTAGCACGTTTAGCACTGCTTATGCAGCGCCTTCCTCATCTTATTTTGATGCCAGTAAAAATAGAATTCAGCAGCTATTCGCACCGCAATCTGCAACTGCAAACCAAGTCAACTTGCAGCAGTTTAAGCAATTTCCATTAGATATTCAGTCGCTACAAGAACGGTTGCCTGTAGTGACTAGCACGGCTCAAAATACTGGACATTCCACAACAAATGCCGCAACGGTCGGATATGTAGCCGAACTAGGCTTACAAGATGCCATTCAACAAGCGCTACAACGCCGCCCTGAAATTACCCGCAGTATTGCCACTTTGGCAGGGCAAGCCGCAAATATCGATGCAGCTAAGGCGCAGTATTATCCACAAATTTCAGGTGGTATCAGCACCGCTGACTTAACCACAGGTGAACGGGGCAGACAACTTTACAGCTTATCGGCAACCCAAGTCCTGTATGACTTTGGCAAAATTAAAAGTGCGGTCAATATTGAACAAGCCAAATTATTAGAAGAACAGGCCAATGTGCTCGTGAGTATTGATGATATTGCCTATCAAACCGCCAATGCTATCGTCAATATCAACCGTTATCGGGAAATTGTTAAAATTGCCCAGCAGCAAATTCAAGGGGTTGCTCGGATTGCCGAAATTGCCAATTTACGGGCCCAAGCAG
The DNA here is from genome assembly GCF_013419215.1 of Acinetobacter sp. YH12096. NCBI lineage: Bacteria > Pseudomonadati > Pseudomonadota > Gammaproteobacteria > Moraxellales > Moraxellaceae > Acinetobacter > Acinetobacter sp. YH12096. The sequence continues at coordinate 4,328 of NZ_VPAM01000052.1, forward strand.
GCATTAGCAGTCAGGCCGACCCTATTCAGGCGCAGTCCAATTTAGAAGCCGCGCAGTCCAATTTACTGATTCAAGAAAGTCAACTCAAGCAATATCAACAAACGCTAAGAACCCTTTTGGGCTATGACGTGTCCAATATACAACTGAGCTTGCCTGATACTGTGATTCGTCATGCAGAGTTATATGAAGAACCCAGCTTTAGCCAAATTCCGAAAATGATGGCGGCACAGGCTGCGGTACAAGTGGCACAATACCAAAGCCAAGAAACCAAACGCAGTGTTTACCCTAGTATTTATGTCAAAGGCAGTTTAAATCAGGCACTCAACGGGAAAAATCCCAATAATAATGAAGATGATGGCATGTATAGTTCAGTCATGCTAGAAGCCAACAGCAATTTTTTCCAAGGCGGTGCTTTACGTGCCAAACAACGCTCAGCGGCGTATGCCGAGCAGGCAGCCAAAGCCGAGGTGCAAAGCGTGTACTTAGATGTTTTAGATCAAATTCGCTTGATTCGAGAGCAAATTGATAATAAACAAAAGCAAATGGAGGTTTTAGCATTGCGAAAAAACACCACTGCCCGTACCAAAGAACTGTATCAAGAACAATATAAACTGGGCACCCGTACCGTGGTGGACTTGTTAAATTCCGAGCAGGCAATTCACAGTGCAGCGCAAGAAATTGAAACCGCCCGTTACGATATTTATGCAGGCTTAATTCAATATATTCATGTCACAGGGCGCTCCCGTGATCTTTACCAACTCAATAACACTAAAATTCAAGGGGTGGAGATTCAGCCATGAGTACCGCTATACACTACCAGCCTTGGCTACAAGCCGTTTTAACAATTGCCAAACATTATCGCATTGAAGCTTCGGAAGAGCGTTTACGTTTACAACTGGACTGGAACCCGAACCCATCTAGCGATGAGTTGGTGACTCTGATGGGGCGGCAAATTGGCCTACAGGTCAGAGCCAGTGCCTTTAGTCCCGAAATCTTAAACCCTTGGCGTTTACCTGTGCTCATTGCCATGCACGATGGGCAGGTCGGGGTGTTAGATAAACTCGATGCCGCAGGCAATGCCAGCGTACAATTTAGCGGTGACCAAGGCTTGGCACAAGTGCTCACGCTGCAACAACTGCAACACAGCATACAACAGGTCTATATTTTACGCCCTGAAAAATCGATCCCCGATGTGCGGATTGATGAATATGTCAAACCCTACGAGTCGAGCTGGTTTTGGTCAATTGTCCTGCGGGATTGGAAACGCTATATCGATGTCATGTTTGCCTCTTTAATGGCCAATATTTTGGCTTTGGCGACGGTTTTATTTTCCATGAACGTCTATGATCGGGTGATTCCAGCCCAATCGATTCCGACCTTGTGGGTGTTGGCAGGTGGGGTATTGTTGGCGGCGATCTTTGAATTTAGCATCCGTGTCGCCCGTATTTATTTGTCGGATATTATTGGCAAACGGGCCGATTTGAAAATTTCAGATCGGGTCTTTGGTCATGCGCTACGCATTAAAAATAAAGAACGTCCCAAGTCCACAGGCACCTTTATTTCCCAAATTCGAGAACTGGAAGGCGTACGGGAATTGGTGACTTCGACCACCATTTCAGCGGTGGCCGATTTACCGTTTTTCTTATTGTTCTTGGGCATTTTTTGGTTAATTGGCGGCGATTTATTTTGGGTGATGTTGGCTGTGGTGCCGTTGATGATTTTACCAGGGATTTTGATTCAAAAACCGTTGGCCAAATTGGCTGCTGAAGGTATGCGCGAAGGGGCAATTCGTAATGCCACCTTGGTCGAAGCGGTACAGGGCATTGAAGATATTAAATTATTACGTGCCGAAGCACGCTTTCAAAACCAATGGAACCATATGAATGAAGTCTCGGCAGAGATTTCGATGCGTCAGCGCAAATTGGTGGGCGTGGTTGGCGCATGGACGCAAAAAGTCCAAGGCCTAACCTTTGCCATTGTGGTTTTGGTGGGCTGTTTTGCAGTCATGAAAGGCGATATGACCACGGGAGCCTTGGTGGCCTGTTCGATTTTATCCTCTCGGATGCTGGGGCCGATTGCCCAAATTTCGGGGGTGCTGGGACGTTTGCAACAAGCCAAAGTGGCCAAAACCAGTTTGGATGAATTGATGAAAAAACCTGTCGATCAGGCGGAACATGCCCATCTGATTCATCGTACAGCTTTGCACGGTCAGTATGAGCTCAGCCAAACCCTATTTAAATATGCCGAAGATGATGCGCAAGCGACTTTGGCAATTCAAAAACTCGAGATTCGTGCAGGGGAAAAAATTGCAATCTTAGGTCGCAATGGCGCAGGGAAATCGACCCTGTTACAACTGTTGGCAGGCATGCAAGAACCTGTACAAGGCAAAATTAAACTGGATGGGGTGGATTTGGGTTTAATTGACCCTGCCGATGTGCGTCGTGATATGGGCTTGCTCAATCAAAATGCCCATTTATTTTTTGGAACGGTGCGGGAAAACCTTAAATTGGGCGCACCTTTGGCCACAGATCAAGACATTTTAACGGTCTTGAAAATGACAGGGGCTTTGGATTTTGTGTTGGCGAAAAAAGAAGGTTTAGATCATCAGGTCTTGGAAGGTGGAGCAGGTTTTTCGGGCGGACAACGTCAGGCTTTACTCTTGTCACGGCTGTTATTACGTCAGCCGAATATTGTGCTCCTCGATGAACCGACCGCAGCCTTGGATGATGTCACTGAAAAACAATTGATTGATCATTTACACACGTGGCTGGGGCAAAAAACCTTGGTGATTGCCACCCACCGTCGTGCAGTGCTGGAATTGGTGGATCGTATTATTGTGTTACAAGACGGAAAAATTGTGATGGATGGCAGTAAACAACAGATCTTGCAGCAGTCAGTTTCCAATCAGGCGGAGGCAACAGCATGAGCCAGCAATCCTCGCAACCGAACAAAGTGACACACATTGAACCACCTTTGCCAAGTGCCAGCTTATTTATTTGGATTATTGGTATAGGTTTGTTGGTGTTGTTGGCATGGGCGTGGTTATTCCAGCTCGAAGAAGTGTCCACAGGCACGGGAAAAGTGGTGCCTTCCTCTAAAGAACAAACCATTCAATCACTTGAAGGTGGGATTTTAACCAAGCTCAATGTACAAGAAGGACAAATCGTGCAACAGGGGCAGGTGTTGGCACAGCTTGATCCGACCCGTTTGGCTTCCAATGTGGGTGAGTCGGCATCGTTATTATTGGCCTCGCAAGCCACGGCTGCACGGTTGCGTGCCGAAGTGAATGGTACAACACTGCATTTCCCTGCCGAAGTCTTAAAAGACCCCGCCTTGGTGCGTGAAGAAACTGCATTGTATCAATCTCGTCGTTTTAATTTAGAGGAGTCTTTGGCGGGTTTGCAGCAGGCTTTGCTATTGGTACAGCAAGAGCTGAGCATGACCGAACCTTTGGTGGCTAAAGGCGCGGCGAGTGAAGTGGAGGTGTTACGCTTAAAACGTCAAGCCAACGAACTGCGGAATCAAATGAATGATGTCCGTAACCAATATTTGGTCAAAGCCCGTGAAGAATTGGCCAAAGCCAATACTGATATTGAAACGCAAGGACAAATTGTAAAGGGTAAGTCGGACAGCCTGAGCCGTACCGTCTTTAAGTCACCTGTACGCGGGATTGTCAAAGAAATTAATGTCATGACTTTAGGTGGGGTGGTGGCACAAAATGGCAAGCTGATGACCTTGGTACCGCTGGATGAAAAACTGCTGATTGAAGCGCGGATTTCACCACGAGATATTGCCTTTATTCACCCAGGTCAGGAAGCTTTGGTTAAAGTCACCGCCTATGACTATTCCATTTATGGCGGACTCAAAGGCAAAGTCGCGGTGATTTCACCCGACACCATTCGGGATGAGGTTAAGCAAGATCAGTTTTATTATCGGGTCTATATTCAAACCAATAGCGATAAACTGAAGAATAAAGCAGGGCAGCAGTTTAGTATCACCCCAGGTATGGTGGCCACAGTGGATATTAAAACGGGTCAGAAAAGCGTGTTAGATTATCTGATTAAACCGTTTAATAAAGCGCAAGAGGCGTTAAGAGAGCGATAATATAGCGTTAAGATTTTGGTTTAAATCAGGTTTTTAGTAATATTTATTTAAACTTTGCGGGTTGCTTGGTTTTTTACCCGAGTGTTCGGAATTGCATTAAAGTGCAAGCACAGTCTGTAATAGAAATAAACAATGAGCGCCACAGGCGCTCATTTTTATGGCTGTTTCTGCCTTTAAAGGCTGCGGGAGAGACCGAAGAACAATGAGGTCTGATGCGCTTGATCAATTAAAGGGCTGTTTGAAACTTTGGATGGCAAAATCTTATGGGTCACCACCGCACTGCTACGCCAGTTGGCATTGATGTTATAACTCGCGCCAAGCGAAACGTGAGGAATCACCACGCTCTCTGGACGATATTGAGTGACACCTTTGGCCACTTCAGTATCTAAGGTACCATAATAATAATTCGCTCGATCATCCGATAACCACGTTGCGCCAATATTCGGAATGATGCTGAGTTGCGGGGTTAAGCGCCAAAAATATTGATAATTCAGTTTTGCGGCCGCCGTATCACTGGCATTACCGATATCGGTGAGCACTTGAGTCGAGAGGACACCGTATTGACCTTTCCACATTCATTCTAAGCCAGCATCTGCACTCATCTGCCGATCTTCAAGTTGTTCTCTGCTTAAATTGTGCTTGGCTAGTTTGGCACGATTCAAATCATTTACCTCTAAAACATCCAGATTGGCGCTTAAAATTGCACTGATGTTAAATGCCTGATCTTGATATAAATGCATACCACCATAACGGCGACTGGACTTGAGTCAAGAGTATCTGGCTGTACCTTGACGCAGAATCAACAAGGAAACCGAGGGATCACGGGGGTGTAATTCGATCACAGATTGGATGAAATCATATGAAGAATAGATTTTCTCAGACTGGACTGACCTTGATTGAGCTGATAATTACGATTGCCATTCTAAGTTTGCTGTTGATGATGGGGAGCAGTCTGAGACAGCGTTGATTATAGTGCAAAAGAGAGCTCGAAGAAGAGTTTAACGGATTGGTCTGAATGAGACTACTTGCACCACTTGGGTTTCGATCGGTGCAAGCGATAGGTGATCTAAACGAGTCGCAAACACAACAGCATATTTCCAAGTGCTCATGTATAAATACAAAACCACAGAAAAATATACTTGAGTATTTGTCTTGGTTTATATTTCAAGTGGTTTTGTTGCATAAATATATAAGCCATTGATTTTATTAAATTAAAATCCTGACTGAAAAACAATCAAATCCTATAAAATCATATAGTTAGGAAATCTTTGTGCAACAAAGCCGTGTTATCAGATCAAATCATAGGCTTTTTTATGCTCAAGCTGATGGATAAGTCTCAAGATGAGCGATCTCACTTCCTTAAGCAGGATTCGGGTTAAATAATGTTTCTATCTTATTGCGTTGCCTTAGGTGATATTCATCTGATGAGCTGAGTTGAATAGATTCTATGTTCTTCCGATGATAAGCAATTAAATCAATCCCTTGAACTTGCAGTCTACTCTTTAATTCTTGGCTGATGTAACCTCGATCCCCGTAAAGTTTTGCTTTTGTACCAGCAACCAATTGCTCAACCATTTTTACGTCAGCAACATGTCCATTCGATAAAGCGGAACAGACAATTACACCAAATTGATTCATCGCAATATGTAATTTACATCCATAAAACCAGCCCATTGAGCTTTTACCACGTGATGCAATTTGGATTAATGATTTATAGCGCTGAATTCGTTGATTTTTACACACTGGCAGAGTTGTTGAATCAATCCATAAATATTGTGCATCTTGGTCTTTCATCAGCGCCACATGTAAAGCGTGTAGGGCCAATTGGTGCATATTAATCAGGTGAATCATGCGTTGATAACAAGGTAAGTTTTTAAATAAATGACTTTTATCCTGTTTCAGCTATGAAAAAAATGCTTTGAAATTATTGAAGTGAGAACACTTATACCAAATGGCGATAAAGATGATTTCAAAGATACGAGGAATTTCCAGTAGGTTGCTTCAAATTTAAGAAAGAAATCATCAATTACACAGAATAATTCAGTACTATTGAACATCGGGACTAGAGTTGTGGGTTTTGTGTGGTAACTCAACTGATGGCTGTAGTCCTTCTGTTTTTCAAGTCCATTTCTTATCCGCGATTCGGGTTATTTAGCTTATTGAAAGGTCAATACAATTTAGTAACGAGTAGAGCACGTAGTATTCATGGATTCCTTAGCGGAATATATGCTTCGTTATGTGCATATCAATTAACCCATCGGAAGGAATAAGCCAATAATTCAAATTATGGAATCATCGGCTTAAGCAGGATTCGGGTTACTTAAAACTGACCAATATTAGATGCTCATTGTATTTGGCATCAACAGATCATCATACACATCTACTCGATAATTGCTAACTAAGGTAGCAGTATCAATACCCGATGCAGATGCAGTAGTTGCGGTTACATCACCAACGAATTGAGTTAAGTCAATTTCGTTATCAGTTGATTCAATTAACAATGATGTCACTAGGTTCTCATTCAACAACATCCCTTCAGCAGAATGATCGAATAATTCAGCATCCTCTACACTCAATACATCAATTAAAGATTCTTCACCTATTGAGAACAGTGCAGGTTGAGGCGCATTGACTTTATCTAAGATGGTTTCACGATCCCAGATGGTACCATCATTGAATTCAATTGAAGTAATGCCATACCCCTCATAAATACTTAAGTCCGAAAACTGATACGAGACACGTATTGGGGAACTATAGCCTTCAATATAAATTTCTAAATCACTTCTATTTTGCTTTAGAGTAATCTCATTCTGATAATACCCTGTCAGTTTCAAAATATTATTATCGATATCTGATCGGTAATCATGAATACCTATAAGCTGATATATATCATCATATATATCCTTTCTATCGAATACGTATGTATCACTACCCACTCCACCTTCTAAGCGAGCATTCTTTCCACCTTGTGAGTTCAGAATATCATCCCCATCACCTCCCTCTAAGATATTTCCAAAACCACCACCCAGCAGAATATCGTTACCATTACCACCATATAAATAGCTATTAGGTGCCTTTGATTGAATATAATCATCCCCATCATTACCATAAATGGTAGCACTTTCTTCAATAACCAAATGGTCTTCGCCTGATGTCCCTTCAATACGATTTGTGAGTTTCTTAATTATTGTTTCTCTGTCCCAAATTGTGCCATTATCAAATTGAATTGCACTAATTCCATAATGTTCATAAATTTCTAAATCTGATAAATGATAATCCACATGTATAGGCTTTTCATAATCAATTAAATAGATTTCCAAAGTACTCCCCAGTTGCTTCAGCACAACCTCATTTTCACTATATCCTTTCAATATCAAAATATTATCTTCAATATTTGATCTGTAGTCATGAATAGTAAGCAATTGGTTTGCATCTTGATAGATATCTGCTCTATCAAAAATATATGTATCGCTTCCTTCACCACCTCTTAATGACGATGTCGTTCCACCTTGAGCATTCAAGATATCATCACCTTCTTCACCAAAGAGGAAGCTCTGACCACCACCACCTAATAAGGTATCATCGTCAGCGCCACCATATAAATAATCTGTAACTTCTGTTCCTTTTAAAATATTGTGTTCAGAATTATTTGTTGGTTTATACGTCCCAGAAACTTCACCAATATTATAGATTTTTTCAGCTATATTGCCTGCAACATCAGTTGCAATGACTTTATATTTCGCTGATTCCCAACCTACCATATTATTCAGTTTCACAGCCTGCCATTCATCATTTACCCATTTGTATACCTCATATGCATCTGTTGGCGCATTGAAAATGACTTGATCATTCTGCGCATCATAACTAAATACAGATTGCAACTCAGGTGCAGTCAAATCAACTGTAATGGTTTTAATATCAGTGTAGCTTTCATTACCTACAAAATCGGTTACTTTCGCTCTAAAATTATATTTACCCTCATCAAAGAAATTAAATCCATCAGACCAATAATCAAACTGATGCTCTAACTTAAACCAAGTAACACCACCATCAGTTGAATATTGATACTCGACAGTGCTATTTAATTCATTACCTCGAATCGACAAATCAAACGATGCATCATTAGTAATGCCATCAATTGCCGAGATGCCAGAATCTTCAAAATCAGTAAAGATCAATTCACCAGCAACAGGTGGTGTAATATCCGTGGTGATATAAACCTGATAATCACTTTGGGTCTGACCATCCATACTGATAATTTCAATATTGAGTTGATCATTCAAACCTTTTGCATTTAAACCTGATTCAGACCAACTTGACTGATATGTGTAAGAACCATCAGCTTTTAATATGAGATAACCATGCTCTGTTTGATAGGTAATTGATTCAACATTGCCCTTACCATTTTCAATTTGGATTTCTTGATCACCTACTTTTAGAATATAGCTCTGTGGGGCTGAAACTTTGCCATTTACATCAGCAAAAATATGACCGACTACCGTTTCATAGCCATCAAACACCAACTCATTTACGAGTTTTTCTTGTTTTACAACTAACTCAAAATCTGTATTCCAAGAATATGCATTGAGCTGTAAAGTGTAATGACCAGGTGCCAACCCTTCAGCAAGAATAATATCTTGATAACTTAAACCTATGCTTGAAATTGATTTAGAACCAGAAGAACTAATTCCATCTCCATAGATACTATAGTTATAAGAACCATTTATACTGCCCGATGCCGTAGTTAAGCTGAGAATAATTGACGCATTTTCACCTGTCACTTCAAAATCAACATAAACATACATCGAGCTTTGATCTTGCTGACTATAGACAATGTCATCTTTCAATACCGTCTGTGTTTCAAATATTTCAGCTAATTCAAAGTGTGCAGCTGCATTTTCTAAATGATCAACGGGTGCATACAATTTATTCGTGAGTGCATTACCTGCTTGGTCTTTGGCCACAACCTCAAGCTTTTCACCATTGCTATAGGCTTTATCTAAAGTAATGCTGTATTTGCCTTCAGCATCTGCAACCGCAGTGCCAATCACTTTACCTTTATAACTCACCATCACTGTCGCATTTGCTTCAGTCATACCTGTTACGGTTTTATTGTCTACAGCAAGCTCTTGGGTCAAGGTTGCTGGGGCTGTCGTATCCGGTGCAATGATCGTGTTTGGTTTGGTGCTGTTATTGGCTTTATCTGTTGCCGTGACTTGCAGACTTTCACCATTGATGAAGGCTGGGTTCAAGGTCAATGTATATTGACCATCTGTACCCACAACCGTTTTACCAACAACTTTTCCATTATACGTTGCTGTAACTGTTGCACCTGCTTCGGTTTGACCTGTCACTGTTTTACCATCGGCACTGATCACTTGCGTCAAGCTCACAGGAGCTGTCGTATCTGGTGCGGTGATACTATTTGGTCCAGTGCTGTTATTAGCTTTATCGGTCGCAATCACTTCAAGCTTTTCACCATTGCTATAGGCTTTATCTAAAGTAATGCTATATTTGCCTTCAGCATCTGCAACCGCAGTGCCAATCACTTTACCTTTATAACTCACCATCACTGTCGCATTTGCTTCAGTCATACCTGTTACGGTTTTATTGTCTACAGCAAGCTCTTGGGTCAAGGTTGCTGGGGCTGTCGTATCCGGTGCAATGATCGTGTTTGGTTTGGTGCTGTTATTGGCTTTATCTGTTGCCGTGACTTGCAGACTTTCACCATTGATGAAGGCTGGGTTCAAGGTCAATGTATATTGACCATCTGTACCCACAACCGTTTTACCAACCACTTTTCCATTATACGTTGCTGTAACTGTTGCACCTGCTTCGGTTTGACCTGTCACTGTTTTACCATCGGCACTGATCACTTGCGTCAAGCTCACAGGAGCTGTCGTATCTGGTGCGGTGATACTATTTGGTCCAGTGCTGTTATTAGCTTTATCGGTCGCAATCACTTCAAGCTTTTCACCATTGCTATAGGCTTTATCTAAAGTAATGCTATATTTGCCTTCAGCATCTGCAAGCGCAGTACCCACTACTTTACCGTTATAGCTTACAGTCACCGTTGCACCCGCTTCGGTTGTACCGGTCACCGTTTTATTGTCTGCAGCCAATTCTTGCGTCAAGGTCGCAGGTGCTGTCGTATCCGGTGCTGTGATCGTATTTGGTTTGGTGCTGTTATTGGCTTTATCGGTTGCAATCACTTCGAGCTTTTCACCATTGGTGAAGGCTGGAGTCAAGGTCAATGTGTATTGACCATCTGTACCTGCAATCGCTGTACCAACCACTTGTCCATTGAATGTCGCTGTTACTGTAGCACCAGCTTCGGTTTTACCTGTGATCGTTTGACCATCAGCACTGATTACTTGCGTTAAGCTTGATGGCGCTGTGGTATCTGGTGCTGTTACTGCATTTGGTTTGGTGCTGTTATTGGCTGTGTCAGTTGCAACAACTTCAAGCTTCTCACCATTGCTGTAGGCTTTGTCTAAAGTGATGCTGTACTTGCCTTCAGCATCTGCAAGCGCAGTACCCACTACTTTACCGTTATAGCTTACCGTTACTGTTGCACCCGCTTCAGTGGCACCTGTTACAGTTTTATTATCTGCAGCCAACTCCTGCGTCAAGGTCGCAGGTGCTGTCGTATCCGGTGCTGTGATCGTATTTGGTTTGGTGCTGTTATTGGCTTTATCGGTTGCAATCACTTCGAGCTTTTCACCATTGGTGAAGGCTGGAGTCAAGGTCAATGTGTATTGACCATCTGTACCTGCAATCGCTGTACCAACCACTTGTCCATTGAATGTCGCTGTTACTGTAGCACCAGCTTCGGTTTTACCTGTGATCGTTTGACCATCAGCACTGATTACTTGCGTTAAGCTTGATGGCGCTGTGGTATCTGGTGCTGTTACTGCATTTGGTTTGGTGCTGTTATTGGCTGTGTCAGTTGCAACAACTTCAAGCTTCTCACCATTGCTGTAGGCTTTGTCTAAAGTGATGCTGTACTTGCCTTCAGCATCTGCAAGCGCAGTACCCACTACTTTACCGTTATAGCTTACCGTTACTGTTGCACCCGCTTCAGTGGCACCTGTCACGGTTTTATTATCTGCAGCCAACTCCTGCGTCAATATTGTTGGGGGAGTTACATCTCCTGATGTACTATTACCTCCACCACTACTTGCTACCGCTGCAACCCCTGCTGTTAAAAGTCCACCGCCACCATACGTAATAAATTTATTATCGAACCAAAAATTTGATTCCTGTGCTAAAAATTTTTCTAATTCACTCAGATTTTCTAGATTAGAAGAATCTAGTCGCATTATACTTTCATTATTTTCTAAAATTTCAATAGAAAAATTTTCAGTTTTAGACAAAATAATTTGCTCACCATTCTTGAGCTTTACAACAATTTGTTCCGACTGCTGAACAATATTTTCTACTTGGCTAGCCTCTAAAGTTGTTTTAATGCCATCTTTTAAAATTAAAATTTGCTTTGACATGAATTAACCCTCTGTTTTACAGAAACAAAACAATAAGATTACATTAAATAGACATGAATACAATTTTATTAATTACTAGGCTTTGTTGCACAAAGATTTGAAAGGCAAAGCGCCCCTAATTGAGCCAAATTTAAGGCGTAACTTGGGTAAGTGGTCGACCTAATTCCGTAAATCTGTTGAGGACTGCTACACGTGCATGGGCACTGTTGCAAATAGAGATTTGAGTCGATGATGTTCCCTTTAAAAAGTACTTAGAGACCGAAAACCCTGTTGATTAGACACACTTCACCCTGAGGCTGACCATAATAAAATGACGATGCTTGTCC
>NZ_VPAM01000053.1:0-15967 GCF_013419215.1 Acinetobacter sp. YH12096
ATAATTCAAGTGAATTTGTTTGAAAGAAGAACTTTAAAAGCTTTATTTTCACCCGATAAAATACCCATAAAACAAGAGGAAGCTCAAATGAGCTTCCTCTTGTGAAAAATTGTGGGACAGCAGTGACCGTAAGGTGCTTTTTTTATTGCAGTGCGATAAGAAGCTCTCGCCAGTCCACGCAATAGGCAAGGATCAAATCCATTTCTTCCAGCGGAAGTACATCAATGGTCCAATAAAGAATGCCACGATGATTAAGCTGACCACGATAAAACTGGTTGTACCATGCGCGAATGGCAGTACGTCGGTGTTCATCCCATAGACACTGGCCACTAACATCGGTGGCGCAAGCATACTTGGTAAAATCGAGAATCGACGAATCGTATCGTTCTGTTCGGTGTTAATGAATCCAGAAGTGGTATCTAGTAAGAATCGAACCTTTTGGAACAGGAAGGCATCATGCTCAACCAGAGAGCGCACGTCTTCACTGAGTTCTCGGATGTCGGCATCATAAATATGACTGCCCAATGCGCGAGGACGTGACAGGAAGGTGAGAACACGACGTAAGTCGATCAGACACAGCTGTGCTTTCCCGAGCATATCTTCTAAATGTGCAAGTCGGGTAATCATGTCATCTAAGTCTAAAATCATCTCACGATGACGGTTATTCAGCACTTCTGTGGAATACTTTTCTAAGTCCTTGTGGATATCTTCCAAGATATCCGCAAGCTCATCGAGTTTGGCTTCTAAAAGACCCAATAAAATCCAAGTTGGATCTTTATAGTCAATTTCATAATCATTACGACGCGCACGGGCACGAAAGGCACGGAAAGCCACCAGCTTTTCACCTCGTAAAGTGAATAAGCGCTCTTTATGCAAAATAAAGGCAACTGTCTGCACGGTAGCTAAGGTGCTGGCATTTTCTTCGGGTTCGCCATCGACCTGAAAATTTTTATTTTTCGTTAAAAAATAGGTGCTGATGTGCAAAATACCATCGTCATCACGGTAGAATCGTGCACTCGACGAAATATCTTCTAATGATTTTAATGTAGGTAAATTCTGATCATAGGCATCCATAATCCATTGCTGCTCTTCCTGAGACGGGGCAATGAGATCGAGCCAGACTAAATCCTGATGTAAATCGAAGTCACCATTGATGGTGACATCTTCCAGACTACCGCGCTCTGTGGCGTAAAAGGCTTCAAGCATGTTGTCTTTTCCCCTTGCGCAGTAAGTTAAAAATGAATGGGTGTATTTTAGACAAGGATTTGCTGAAAAACACTGTTCTAATGCTTATTTTATGAAAAAATCTGTTTAAAGTTGATTTTTCCAGCATAGCGTTCCTGATCTGATGGTGATTATAAATGAAATCTATCGCAATTTTCTGTGGTTCCGCCCTTGGTAACAATCCTGCCTATTTACAGGTGGCTGAAAAAGTCGGTCGTCATTTAGCGGCACGAGGCATCACACTGGTCTATGGTGGTGGTCGTTCAGGTTTGATGGGTGTTGTGGCAGATAGTGCTTTGCGTGCAGGTGGGCAAGTCATTGGGGTGATTCCAAAAGTCCTGGTCGATAAAGAATTGGCACATCCAGATTTAACCGAATTGCATGTGGTAGAAAATATGCAACAACGGAAAACCAAAATGTCTGAACTCTCGGATGGTTTTGTGGCGATTCCAGGTGGAGCAGGGACTTTAGAGGAAATTTTTGAGCAGTGGACGTGGGCTCAATTGGGCATTCATTTAAAGCCATGTGCCTTTCTCAATGTAGATGGTTTTTATGACGATTTATTGAATTTTCTAAAAACAACTGCAGAAAAAGGCTTTACCCATCCGCGTTTTATCGAAGGCTTAATTACAGAAGATAATATTGAAACGATTGTTGAAAAGTTTCAACATTTCACTGCGCCAGAGCCGAAATGGGGCATGGTTGAACGTACAGCCTTTATCACCGATTTGGAACAAGATTGATGAAAACTATCACTGTTGCCGCAGCCATTATTCTAAATGAACAGCATGAACTTTTAGTGGTTCGTAAAAAACACACGGCATTCTTTATGCAAGTGGGTGGCAAGTTAGAACCCAATGAAGCCCCTGAAATCACCATGCTACGTGAAATTCAGGAAGAAATTGGCTGCGCTGCGCAGATTGAACAATTCATTGGTCGTTTTGAAACGGCCGCTGCGAACGAAGCCGATCATCTACTGGTGAGTTATGTCTATCTGGTCCAGTTGCAAGGTGAACCGAAAATTGATGCAGAAATTGCAGCAATGCAATGGGTCAGCTTGGATGATACACAAACAAAACTCGCACCTTTAACACGTGAGGTGGTGATTCCTTGGGTGAAGCAGCAGGCGCGATCTCTTGTTGAAAGCTAAACCGCTTCGCTTGCTCAGTTTCTTTATTAGTGGTTGATGTTAGAAACTAAGGCTGTGCTGCAGCAATGCATGCGGCATATACCTGCGTGCAATGTAGCCGATGTAACAGCGTACTTAATGCATGGATTGAACTCCCCGTGGTCACCACATCATCGATGATGAGGACTTTACGGAAACGGCGTTTTTCGGTTGGGTCGATAATAAATTGTTGTTCGATATTTTCTAGGCGTTCTAGCCGACTTAAACCTTTTTGAGCGTGCTGTGCTTGACGAATCACTGGTTGCCAAACAGGGATCCGCAATTGCTTTGCTATCATGTGTGCAACGAGCAGCATTTGGTTGTATCCACGGTCTTTAAGGCGCTCTACTGAAATAGGCATGGGAACGATGGCTTGAACCCTAGCTAAGCGCAAGCTTAAAAGGCTCTGTGCCAGTAAATTTTGATAGTGCAATTGTTGCTCATACTTATAGCTTTGAATGATGCGATCTATAGGGAAATCATAGTAAAAGGCACAAGAGATGCTGTGTTCATGGCGATCAACCGCTTGTTTAAACCAAGGCAGTTGTGCCCAGCAGTCGGTACAAAGCGAATGATGTTGTTGTCGATCGATACCGCAGAGCAGGCAAGGGGAAACGCTCTGTATTCCTTTTTGGATGAAGTGTTGGATAGATTGGAGCATGTTTTTATTCTAATCATTCTTTTTTGAGTATTTTGCACAGTTCGTGGTGAAGTGCAATCACAACACCACAGCAACCTGTTCGACAAGCTTATTGGTTCAAGCCAATCTGTATAATTAGGATGATCGATCTGTCATCCTAATAATTATTATACATAGGCGTATCGAGGAGCTTCCGGCAGCCATCGTTTTAAAAGCGCTTGAGCCTGTGCAGGATAGTCATTCAGGACTTGTTGAGCCACATAGTGAGCCTGATTGAGTAAATGGTCATCTCGCTCTAATTTTGCTACACGAAAGCCCATATCGCCCGTTTGTTTAGTGCCGAGGAGCTCACCGGGGCCGCGAATTTCCAAATCTTTTTCAGCAATAATAAAGCCGTCATTGGTCTCGCGCATAATGCGTAAACGCTCTTGCCCATTTTGCGACAAGGGATTTTTATACAGCAAGGCACAGAAACTGGCTTTGGCACCACGCCCTACACGACCACGTAGCTGATGTAGTTGTGAAAGCCCTAGGCGTTCTGCATTTTCAATCACCATGATTGAGGCGTTCGGGACGTCAACACCGACTTCAATGACGGTGGTTGCAATTAGTAATTGCAATTCATTATTTTTAAATTGCTGCATCACTGCTTGCTTTTCATCGGCCTTCATTTTGCCGTGAACCAGACCAATATTGAGGTCTGGGAAGCGTTCTTTAATTTCATTAAAAGTTGCTTCAGCGGCTTGAGCATCTAAGGTTTCGGATTGTTCCACTAGGGTACAGACCCAATAGGCTTGTTTGCCTTCAGCACAATTGCTGGCAATCCGCTGTAGCACTTCTTCACGACGATCCAGTGGAATGGTGACCGTTTGAATCGGTGTACGACCGGGTGGTAGTTCATCAATGACAGAGGTGTCTAAGTCGCCATAAGCCGACATCGCCAAGGTACGAGGAATAGGGGTTGCTGTCATCACCAGTTGATGTGGTGTCATGCCATTGAGACCTTTGTTCCGAAGTGCCAAACGCTGATCGACACCAAAACGGTGTTGCTCATCAATAATCACTAAACCCAATTTGGCAAATTGAACATTGTCTTGAAATAAAGCATGTGTGCCGACCACTAAATTAGCAGAACCATCTTGAATACTTTGTTCTGCTGCAGCTCGAGCTTTACCTTTTTGCTTGCCTGAAAGCCAGGACACGGTCAGTCCCATAGGCTCAAACCATTTTTTGAAATTTAGATAATGTTGTTCGGCCAAAATTTCTGTTGGCGCCATCATGGCCACTTGCCAACCTTCCTCAAGCGCATGACAGGCTGCAACGCCTGCAACCAAGGTTTTACCTGCACCTACATCGCCTTGTACGAGTCGCAGCATAGGTTTGTTCTTTTTCAGATCGACCGCAATTTCTTTGGACACGCGTTTTTGTGCGCCGGTCATTTCAAACGGTAGTGTACTTAAAAGCTGTTTGGTGAAGTTCTTACTTGCAGAGAATGACGGTGCTTCGATTTGTTGAATATAAGCACGGCGGCTGAGCAAACTGACCTGATGGGCAACCAATTCTTCGAAAATTAAACGTTGCTGTGCAGGATGAGAACCTTGGCTGAGTTGCAACATATTGGCATCGACAGGGGGGTGATGAATATAGTCCAGTGCTTGTTTTAGGGCATAGCCATTGGTGAATTTTTCTGGCAATAATTCAGGTAAGTCATCACTATATAACTGTAGTGCTTGTTTGACGTATTCACGCAGTTTGGGCTGTGTTAAGCCTTCAGTTGCAGGGTAAATCGCAGTGAGTTGGGTTTGAGGTAAAGGCGTGTGTTCAGTAATCACCTGTAGTTCAGGATGATACATTTCTAAGCCACGAGCACCAACACGGACTTCACCAAAAATCCGTAAACGATTTCCCGGTTTTACCCGATCAGTAATGCCTTTGTAGATATGGTAAAAACGTAAAGTGACTTTGCCACAATCGTCATCCAAAAGGGCGGCCATCGATTTACGCTTACCGGGTGGGAAGTCGATATTTTTGACCGTGCCTTCTAGTAAATAACTGCGGCCCACGGTTAATTGGTTCATGGGGATGATCGTGCTACGATCTTCATAGTCGCGTGGCAGATGAAACAAAAGATCATCTGTCGTGAAAATATTTAGTTTTTCAAGTAAAGCAGCGGCGGCATTGCCAACCCCTTGCAATTGATGGACGGCAGCCATGTCCCCTCAACTTCGGTTTATATGATCTAAATGGATCAGTTCTGAGAATAGGTCGTTTGATGCATATTCTATTTATCGGTTATGGTAAAACATCGCAACGTGTTGCTAAACAATTATTTCAGCAAGGTCACCAAATTACCACAGTGAGTCGTAGTGCGAAAGAGGATGATTTTGCAGAACATTTAATCCAAGATGTTCACCAACTGGATTTGTCGCAGGTTCAACCGATTGATGTAGTCTATGTTCTTTTGGCTCCTGCACGTCATGCTCAACTCAATGCTGTGGATGCTTACCGACACACTTATGTCGATTCTGTACAGCCGATTGTTCAAGCATTAGCACATCATCCAATACAACGTTTAATCGTGGTGTCTTCCACTCGTGTCTATGGTGAACATGCGGGGGAGCGGATTGATGATGACACTGTGCCACATCCGATCGATGAGCAGGGCATGTTGTTACTGGAAATGGAGCATCGCTACACACAAGCATTTCCTAACGAATGCGTGATCGTACGTCCATCTGGAATTTATGGCACATCGACAACACGAATGCAGAAACTGGCAGAAACGACTCATCGCTATCCCAATATTCATTGGTCAAATCGAATACATATCGATGATTTGGCAAAATTTCTGTGTCATCTACTTCACGTGGAACATCCTGAAAAATCATATATTTGTACTGATAATAAACCTCAACCTTTGCATGAGCGAATCTTGGAATTGCAAAGAGCTATGCATTTACCCGAATTGGTTTTAGAGAGTGAAGTAGAAACAGGTAAAAAGATTTATGCAACGCGGATGATGGAGAGTGGTTTTAAGTTAGCGCACGATTGATTGTGATGTGTATGTAAAATTGGCGTGACGTATAAAATTCAGAGCAGCTTTGTGAGTATTAAAAGAAATTCTATAAATGAATAAGATAGGTCTTTTACAACATGTATTGTTCAAATTTTCGGATGGATCTCAAAGGATAAAAATTAAATAATGACAAAATCAAAAATCATTTGCTGAACTTACTCAGAATCTACCCCATAGACCGATTCTGGAAAAAGCTTTGAGTTATTTTGAAAATTTACCAAAGATCTCGATTGATTGTGGTTGTGGTGCAGGAAATGAATCATCATTTCTACTCCGTCATAATTTTAAAGTATATGCATTTGATCCAACTGTTGAAGCTAAAAATATCTGTCTAAGTAAATTTAAAGACAATAAGAATTTTTTATTTTCTAATCAGGCCTTTGAAGACTATAGCTTTCCTAAAGCTAGTTTAATTATTGCTTTATTCAGTTTATTTTTTTGTTCTACGGATTCGCTTGAAAGTGTTTTAAAGAAAATGCAGGAATCCTTAAGTGAGCAAGGCATTTTACTCATACAACTGTTAGGAAAAGATGATCATTGGGTAAATAATTTTTCTGAAAAGTTTATAGGTTTTGAACAGGAAGAACTTAAACAATTGTTTGATGCGGACTTTGATATTATTTATATCGATGAATTTAAAGGCAATAAACCGCTAGCCAATGGAACTACAAAATTTTGGCATGTACATACCTTAATTTTAAAAAAGAAAATATTAAATACTTTTGTATAGTCCAAAAAACAGAGACAAGCCTTTTACAACTTGTCCCTGATTTTGCTCATATTCTTCCACTTTTATAGCGGAAAAATCAGAACAGTTTATTTCTTCTTACGTTTCAAGCGTTTTTTGGCTTGTTCCGCAGCTACTTTATCTAGTGCTTCTTTTAACTCTTCATCACTAAAGGTCGTAATGTGTTGCAACATTTGCAGTGTCACATCATCCAAAACGAGGTTGGCATATTGCGCAACATTTTGGAAATTTTCATCAAACACAATGGCGTTGTTTTCATTGTTACTGATATAACCTTGTTGCGTTAAGACTTTAATAAAGCTTTGGAACAAGGCCTTATCAAAGAACTCTGGCGAGTTAAATTCATACAACACAGATAGACGTTGACCAACCAAGTGGCTGAGTTCTTCAACTTGACGGGTTGAGATGTTGCCTGAACCACGTTGTGTGATTAAAGCCAAAGTCATGTAGTAACGCTCAAGACTTTGCATCACGGGTGCAGCTAAGACCACTAACTGATTGTGCTGCTCTGAGTTAGGCGCAGGGGAGATCAGGTTGCCTTCTGCATCTTCAGAAATTAGCTTGGCTTTGATCAGTACTTCTGCATACGCACAGATCTGATCTTTAAGTTCTTCATCATTCCATTTAAGGAACAACTCAGCTTTTAAGAACGGATACAGTGTACGAATGACATTAATCAAATCACCACGGCGAATAGAACCATTATGTTCAACCAAAGCGGCAATGAGTGATGGCAAAATAAATGCGTGCAGGATGTTGTTACGGAAGTAGGTTAACAGCACCGCTTGATTATCAGCAATGGCAATAATATCGCCAAGGACATGATTAACACGTTTAATCAGCTTGAGTTTCAAGCCATAAGCAATGATTTCTTTACCCGATAGCGGTGTCACTTGCATGCGTTCATCGTAAGGTAAGGCATTTAAAAGATCGCGATAGGTATCTAACTGCTTAATGCAAATCTCTTCATCTAAAGTATGTTTAGATGTCGCCAATAAAATCAGTGAAAGCAATGAAACCGGGTTCACCACTGCTGCACGGTTAATATTTTCTAAAATCACGTGTGCAGAACTGTTAATGGCATCCGAAACTTCTGGCGGAATTGGGTCGTCATTTTTCTCGATTTTGATGTTGCTTGCATTATGCTGTTTCAACATATCATCAAGGAAAACCGGCTCACCAAAGTTCAAATGCACTTTACCGAAAATACGTTCGATCTTACGCAGAGTTTTCATAATCCCAATGATCGATTCGCCTTCTTTCGGCTTACCATTCATTTCGCCAACGTAGGTCGCACCTTCCATTAAACGCTCATAGCCGATATAGGTCGGTAAGAACACGATCGGTTTGGCTGGATTACGTAAATGACCATGGACAGTCATGGCGAGCATGCCGGTCTTCGGTGGTAATAAACGACCAGTACGTGAACGCCCACCTTCGATGAAGTATTCAAGCGGTGTATTACGCGCCAAAATACTGTAGAGGTATTCTTTAAATACGGTGGTGTAGAGACCATTGCCACGGAATGAACGACGAATAAAGAACGCACCGCCGCCACGTAAAATTTGCCCGACAAATGGCATGTTTAAGTTATCGCCCGCAGCAATGTACGGCACCATTAAGCCACGTTTATAGATCACATATGACAATAATAAATAGTCGATATGGCTACGATGACATGGGGTGTAAATGATCTCGTAGTCTTTGGCTAGTTCACGAACGGTACTGAAGTTATGTACTTCGACGCCATCATAAAGCTGTGTCCATAGGCGAGTCAGGGCTAAGTCAGCAAAACGTACTGTTGATGCAGAATAGTCAGAAACGATTTCATTTAAATAACCAATCGCACGACGTTCAGCTTCAACCATACTGATTTTACTGCGAATGCTTTCACGACGAATCGCATCTTGCACATCCGTAGATTTGATCAGGCCATGCATCACATTACGACGGTCGGATAAATCCGGACCCAAAACCACTTCACGCTGCGCATCTAAATAATCATTCAGTGTGCTGACAATATAAGTCGCAGGTGACAAGTTTGGATGTGTAGTTTTGGCATATTCAACCAAACGACGCAAAGACTGTGGCTCATGGAATTCAAGGTACGATTGACGACCGTGCAAACCAATATTGACCAGCTGCTTCACTTTGCTTGGTGTAGACCATGTATCGGTAAATAATAATTTAAACCAAGAATCTTCTTTATCGGGTTCACGACCCCACAGCACGGTTACAGGAACGAGCTCAACATCCGCATCAGGATTTTTTTCCAAAACCTCAATTAAACGCAATAAACGAGGTGGAAAGGCATGTGGCGGTGGATTGAGTAAGTTGTCTTCATCATGATGTTGTAAAAACACCACAGAGGCTTTTTCTGTTTGCGTACCCACTGTCATTGGGTCGAGTGCAGGGTGTAGCTTTAAACGACGGGTTTCACCATCGACAATTAAAGCATTACTCCGTGAATGATTTTGCAGAACGTAGCAGGTAATTTTCGTTGTCTGTACGCCGGTATCTGTATCGGTTTCAGTCACTACAGGTTCTACAGGGACTTCACCTAAAACATGCGGTGTTACCACAAGGTCAAGCAGTTTACTCGAAAGCTTTCGATACATCTGACCAAAGCCGCTCTTGGACATACAAACTCCTACTTTTCATGACCAAACCACAGAGATTCTGAGGGGAATCTATTCTGCGTAATTGTACTTAAAAACTGTATGTCATTTTCTGACAAATTGCATAGATATTGTAAGATTTTATCGTTAAAAAACGTATTTTTAGCAGTTATATTGCATCAGCAAGGTGACAGATCAGTCAGCGAATCTTTAGGGTTTTAGTCTGGATTTATGGCAAAATGGAAAATATATTTAAACATCTGTTGATGTTGCCTGCGTTAGCTTAATCCCGAATGATAGATAGGTTTGTTATGAATGCCTTAACACAAGAGTTGGTTGATTTACTCAGCCTTGAAAAATTAGAAGAAAATATTTTTCGTGGGCAAAGCCGAAATTTGGTCGGGAAACGTGTCTTTGGCGGACAGGTTTTAGGTCAGGCGCTACGTGCGGCATCTTATACGACAGATCGACCTGCTCATTCTTTACATGCCTATTTCTTATTTGGCGGTGATATCAATGCACCAATCATTTATGAAGTGGATCGTATTCGCGATGGACGCAGTTTTGTGAGTCGTCAGGTTCGTGCGATTCAACATGGTAAAACCATTTTTATGTGTATGGTGTCATTTGCAGAGCAAGAAGAAGGGTTGAACTACCAAGTTGCAGAGCCAGAATATCCAGCCGTCGAAGATTTAAAATCTGAAGCTGAGTTGAAACGAATGATGGTGGAGTTTGTCCCTGAAAACGTCCGCGCATCTTTTATGCGCGACCGTCATGTGGAAATTCGCCCGATTGATCCACAAAACCCGTACCAACCGCAGCCTGCTGCGCCATCGTATGCACACTATATTCGTACCCATGACACGATTGCTGCCGATGTTGATGACATCTCTTTACATCAGGCCATTGCAGCATTCTATTCAGACTTTACGCTGATGACGACTGCACTTCGTCCACATGGTTTAAGTTATTTATCACCTAGTTTGCAGTGTGCGAGTATTGATCATGCCATGTATTTCCATAAGCTATTCCGTGTGGATGAATGGATGCTTTATGATATGGATGCCACCGTCAGTGCTAGTTCACGTGGTCTAAATTTCGGTCGCATGTGGCAAAACGGTGAGTTGGTCTGTAGTACGACACAAGAAGGCTTGATTCGTTTACGTGAAATTGAAACCCAATAAGCTTTGAGCAATATGTGTTAATAGTAAAAGTTGAATACTGAAAAAACCGAATCTTCTGATTCGGTTTTTTATCTCCGTCAATTTTGGGTTATGCAACTACTCACGGAATCGAGTTATCTTATTAGGGTGCAGTACTAATTGAATTGGGTTGAATACATGCTTTGCAGAATTGTAGCAGTTCATGTGACAAAAAATTCCTCGATTCCCAGTGGGTCGCATGGCATAGTGCCTGAATAAAGGATGATAAATGCAAGGCACAATGAGCTTAAATACGCAGATTTTAATTGCCGCAATATTGGGTGTGGCATTTGGCTTTTTATTAATTCAGTTTCAAGAGACGCTGTTTTTATCCGCCAGCCTGTATGGCCTGGGGATTGCCAGTAGTATTTTTATTGGTTTGCTGAAAATGATCTTGGTTCCGTTGATCTTTAGTTCGATTGTGGTGGGGGTATCGAATTTACAAGCGGGTGGCCAGCTGAGTCGAACGTGGAAAATTACCTTAGCGTGCTGTGTCACCACCACAACTTTGGCATTGATCTTAGGTCTAGCATGTGCGCATATTTTTAAAGTTGGGCAGGGCGTGGACATCGTCATGTTCCAAGATGCAATACAACAACATCAGAGCCCTGACACCCTCACAGCAGGTTCATTCTTTACCAATTTTATTCAAAATACACTGATCAATCCGTTTAAAGCCTTTAGTGATGGTAACGTACTCGCAGTCGTGGTGTTTTCACTATTTCTAGGTGTGGCCTTGGTCAAAGGCGGTGAAAAGTTCCGAAGCGTGAGAAAGCTCAGTCAGCAATTTTTCGACATCATGATGATGATCATCGGCTGGGTGATGAAGCTTGCACCGATTGGTATTTTTGCATTATTGGCTAAATTGATTGCTACAGAAGATATTTCGGTGTTGAGTCGCCTCGCCGAGTTTGCTGCGGTGGTCACAGGGACGACGATTTTCCATGGGGCAGTGGTGTTACCTCTGCTGCTATGGATTTTTGGGAAAATGAGCCCACTGACATTTTTTAGAGGAACACGAGCTGCCTTAATCACTGCTTTTGCAACCAGTTCAAGTTCAGCAACGATGCCACTGTCGATGAAATGTGCGCAGGAAAATTTAGGTGTACGTCCTCAAACAGCAGGCTTTGTGATTCCTTTGGGCACACAGTTAAATATGGATGGTACAGCGCTGTATGAAGCTGCTGCTGCGTTATTTATTGCCAACTTGATGGGCTTAGATTTAACCTTGGGTCAGCAGTTAATTGTCTGTGCAACCGCCATGATTGCTTCACTCGGTGCGCCGGGTATTCCAAGCGCTGGAATGGTGACGATGATTATGGTTTTACAATCGGTTGGGCTTCCTGCAGAAGCCATTGCGATATTGCTGCCGATCGATCGTCTATTGGATACGGTACGGACTGTGGTGAACGTACAGGGTGATATGATGATTAGTGTGGTGGTGGATCGTCATACGCGAGATGTAGATGAACCAGCGTTGTCGAATTAAGCAGATAAACAGCTAAAATGTGGGTTGGATCTCCCACAGATGCCCATCTAAGTCTTGAAAATAGCCTGCATAACCACCGTAAAACGTGGGCTGTGCGGGCTTAATTGTTTTTGCACCTGCGCGTTGGGCTTGTTGCATGATTTGATCGACGGCTGCGGTACTGTTGACGTTATGTCCAAGAGACATTTGAGTTGGACAAAAAGCTGATGTACTGATTCCGGTGTCATGACTAAGGCTATCTTGCGGCCAGAGTGCGAGCTTTAAACCGTGTTGTAAATCAAAAAATGCCACAGCACCATGTTCAAATTCAGTCCCAATAATCTCTGCGCTATTTAGACCTAAACCCTCCTGATAAAACGCGAATGCAGCGTGTAAATCTTTCACGGCCAGTGTAATAACGGAGATGTGAGCATGCATGGCTTCTTGGCGGATAAATGCTTTAACGTCCTCTGCTAATTTTTCATCTCTAATTTGCGGTAATACTTTGTTATACAGACGGCAAAACCAAAACTCACCTGCCGGTAAGATCATATTAATTTCATTAATAAAATAGCTGACAAAAGCTTGGTTGGGTACCCAGTCAACTTGAGTATCTTGCCACTCAAATTTCACTTTACGTGGCTTAATTTTATATTCGATTGATGATCCAAGTTTTGTGTTTCTCAAGCGGGAGAGTAATTTCATGACCTATCCTTGTTTTTATGTGATCGAGTACACATCTGATGTATTCAGTATCCAAAAAAAATCCTGCATTGTGATTAGCAATACAGGACATTTCATTATCTTCAGATGATACTTTTTTTCAGACAATCATCCTTGCGCTGACTTTAAAATTACTGGATTAGTGGTCTGAATTTTTGCCTTCAGCTTGGGGTAAATCTTCAGATGTAGTGTCGATGTCGTCGAATGCTTCCGCATCTGCATCGATTTCAATATCATCTTCCGATGCTTCAGGAATGCTATCAAGATCAAACTCTGTCGATTGTTCTAGAGTGAAGTTAAGACGACCCGCCATGACACTCGCTAACTCTTCTAAACCTTGTTTATTCAATGATGAGAACAATTGGATAGAGAAGTTCAGCTTCATTTTTTTCAATGCTGCTTTCACTTCTTGTAGTGCTTTAGAGGCTGGGCCACGGTTTAGTTTATCTGATTTGGTGAGCAGTACATGCACGAACAATTTACGTGAATGTGCCCATTCCAACATCATGACGTCAAAGTGTTGTAGTGGATGACGGATATCCATCAACAGCACAAGACCTTGTAAACTTTCACGGTGTATCAGATAGTTTTCTAACTCTTTTTGCCACACGATTTTCATCGCTTCAGGTACAGCGGCATAGCCATAACCCGGTAAGTCGACCAAACGCTGATCAGGATTTCCTAAACTGAAAAAGTTGATCATTTGGGTACGACCCGGTTTTTTCGACGCACGAGCCAATTGCTTTTGGTTGGTGAGCGCATTAATGGCACTCGACTTCCCTGCATTTGAGCGGCCAGCAAAGGCAATTTCATAGCCGGTATCTTCAACGCAGAGGTTGAGTTTAGGCGCACTCATTAAGAACTCAGCTTTGCGTAGCCAGTTGAGCGAGCGCACAGCATATTCAGTAATCGCAGAGTCTACTTTTTTCTCATAAGTAATCTTTTGCTTCGGCGCATTGGCCGCTTTACTGTTTCGTGATTTTCCTCTGTGCTGATGCATAACCCAACTTCAATAACTGATTTAACAACACGCATTATAAAGGAAGTCGGGCAGGCAAGCGAATTTTGTCGCAGGCAAAGTGAAATTAGAGATTGATCATTTGAATTGGAGATTGTGTTGTAAATTTAGATGCGCTGCTTGGTTGCAAGACATCGGCAAGTTTGTACTGATCGAGACTTTGATAAAACTGTTCTAAAGCTTGGTCTAAAATGCTTTTTAAACCACACTGACTGCGCAGTACGCAGGGTGGGTCATTGCATTCAACAATCTGGTGATTACCTTGCAAAATCCGTACGATTTGACCGAGCTGAGCCTCAAGTGCTTCAGGGTTAAGGCGGATGCCGCCACCTTTGCCACGGCTGGTGATTAACCAGTTTTGCTTTGCCATAAAATGCACAATTTTCACCAAGTGATTACGCGAAACGTGCAGGTCTTCTGCAATTTCAGCAATGTTATAAGGCACATCACGAGGACGTGCGATATAGAGCAAAATGCGTAATGCATAATCGGTGAATTTATTGAGTTGCATGATAATACTGTGAGTCTGAGAGAAATAAATAAGGGCTAGTCTAGCATAACTAAACTAACCCTTTGTATTTCAGGTGAATAGCTTAGTTAGTGTTTTACACCACCAGTGCCGAAAGCTTCGCTGTGAATATTGCTAGCAGGAATACCACGAGCAATTAAAGCTTTCTGTTGTTCAGCCATAAATGGCATTGGACCGCAAAGGTAATAATCCGCATTGATCGGTAACAGTGCAGTATCCATACTGCCTAAGTCTAGACGACCAGCAGCATCATAATCTTCACCTAATTTATCATTAGCATGAGGGAACTCATAGGCTGTAAAGGTGCTAAGACGTGGGTATTTTGCTTCCAAATCCTGAATGTGTTTATGCATTGCATGCACTTGTTTGCTACGGCAGGCATGGATAAAGGTTACAGGTTGTGGCATGTCTAAAGTCACCAACTGATTCAGCATCGCAATCATTGGTGTTAGACCTACACCACCACTGATAAAGACATTGCGTTTTTGTGAATCAATCAGGAAGAAATTACCTGTTGGTGCAGACACTTCGATTTCTGAACCGATCTCCAAGCCATGCAGTGTATTCGATACCCAACCTGGAACCAAGTCACCTTTCTGATCTTCACGTTTTACAGAGATACGTAAGTAGTTGTCTTGCGGGCTGGTCGACAGTGTATATTGACGTGGCTGTTTTAGACCCAGCTCATCGACCAATACACGTACAGAGATGTACTGACCTGCTTCATATTTTGGTAAATCACCACCATCAGAAGGCTCAAGGTAGAATGAGGTGATTTCATCACTTTCAGCCACTTTTTTCGCGATTTTGAAATTACGCCAACCTAACCAACTGCCTTTAGTTTGCTGATGTTGCTCATAAATCGCTTTTTCAGTGCTGATAAACAAGTCTGCCAATTGTCCATATGCTGCTGCCCAAGCTGCAATCAGTGGATCTTCCATTGAAATGCTTAATACTTCACTGATCGAGTGCAGCAAATTTTCGCCGACAATATTATAGTCTGGCGCTTGAATGTTAAGACTCACATGTTTATGCGCAATTAATTCTACAACTGGTAAAAGTACAGATGGGTCCTCAATATTTTCAGCATAAGCCAATACAGCACCCGCCAAGGCTTGTGCCTGAGCACCGCTGCGCTGATGTCCCATGTTAAAGGTTTCTTTGAGGTCAGGGTTATTGCCCAACATACGATTATAGAAGTAACCAGTCAGCGCGACACCATTTTCACGTAGAACAGGAACAGTAGCTTTTACTAGGTCAATTTGCTGCGGAGTCATAGCTGATCTCTCATGGCTGTTATTTATAAGATGTATTTAAAATACATTTTTAAATACATCCGCGCAATACATGTTTTAGTAAAAACCATAAAAAAATTATGGAATATAAAAAGATTCCATAAATTTGTACTTTTTAATTGGGCTTTTAGATTAGGGTGTGTTGACATTTACAGCCGATAAATTGAGCTAAAGAGGCAACCATATAAATATACAAGCTAAAGCAACAGCGCTTTGATAGTTACGTTTTAGCTTATCGTATCTTGTGGCAATTCCTCT
>NZ_VPAM01000054.1:0-14969 GCF_013419215.1 Acinetobacter sp. YH12096
GATAGTCTTTTTCAGATTCAATCAATAATTGAACCGCTCTTTCTCTGATTTCAGGGGTATATTTTAATTTGGTCATCGGAACATTCTCTCAGAATACTGAGTCTCCGACAAACCCGGTACGGTTCACTGCAGTAATTCCGAGCCCATCTTTTAATAAATCATATAATTTGTCTAATTTAATTTGCTTAGATAACCACGAACTTTCGAGTAAATAACCAAGTATCAAATACAATATAAGAAAAATTACAGTCCAAAATGCCACATCTTTTATTTTTTCTTCTAAAGTTTTCTTAGCCATAAATCCCCCTTAATTTCAGAGGGATATTACTAAACTTTCCGCAACTGGCAAACCCAAATACTATCCGTTGGATCAGCTCCAATATTTACCACTTTAAAGCGGCCTTTTGATGTGACCCATACATCCCCAATCTGAGGCTTTTGCTTAACCTTATCTTTCAGCACTTCATTTTGAAGTATCGTAGCCTTACAGTCTGTCACCTGATAATCAATAGGCTTGACCATATCTTTCAAATAAGAACCAAATAGCACGCCACGACCAGAATAAGATTCATCACCAATGACTGGGTAAGTCTGCGTCTCGAAATCCATTTCACCAGAGTAAATTATCTTTTCACACGTGAATGAATCCACAGCATCAGCTAACTTTTTATTAAATGCCGCAGCCACTTTAGACTGAATTTTGTTTTTGATCATGACTTTCGCTCTCTTCGTACATAGCAAATAAGTCTTGAGCTATTCGTTGTATTGAATATGCTTCAAATTCAATGCTTGGCTCTTTTTCACCCATTAGGTGTTTTGTACGCTGCCAAATATGCACAGCTTCATGCAACAGTAAACCATGAACAATAATCAGTGATTTATCTTGCGTTTCCCCGAGCTGAACAATGCAGTGCCTGCCGTCATCGTAATAATCGACTTGCGCAGGACAGCCAAGAGATAGAAATTCATCCGAATCATTCATGTCATCAAATAGAAGATCCATATGCATCTGATTACGAGCAAGTGTGTACTTCGAATGCTCAAAAGGCGTGATATACCATTCAGGCACATAGTCGGTGTTAATCATGCTCGAAACACCTCAAACCCGAAGCCTTTAGGCTTTAAATCCAATGACGCAATGTAAGCCCGTGCAATTTGCTCGAACTCAGATACCTCAACACTACCCTCGGCAAAACTTTCGGTGACCTGCACTGTGTCTGCTTTTACGCTTTCACTGGTAGTTTGGCGAGCAATGCCCGCGTAAATCACACCAGCTTGAATGCCTTTAATAATTTCACATGCGGCATCAATCAGGATTGGCTCAATTGGATCAGGAACAAATCCGACTTCGTTTCGCATCCATGTGTTGGCTAATTTAATGAGGCGAGCTTTATCACCAGCTGGTGCAAAATCTGCCCCCATAATCTGCTCAGCCTGTTCTTGGGTAATAAAGCTCATGGGTTATTCCTTTGGTTGTTCTACTTTAGCCGCCTCTTCTGCGGCTTTAGCTGCTTTCAATTCCGCAGCAGTTGGCTTTTTGGTAGGTGGCTGTAATTCATCAATACGCGCCTGCATAGCAGCAACATCATTTTTGAATGCAATGAATTCACCTTGGGCTGTGGCTAGTTGTTCTTTCAACTCCACATTTTCAGCAATAACTTTTACACATTCGGCTTTTGCTTCATCAATCGTGGCTTGAAGTTCTGGTGTGATGCCAACTTTTGCTTCAATGGTGACAATATTGGAATTATTGCGCTTAATCAGATCTAGATAAGCCTTAGGAACATCACCAGCCACTTCTGAGCACGGTTCCAAAGTATCAGCTTCGTGATATGCACTAGCTTTGCGGAGGATATAACCTTCACCTTGAAGTTTTGCCACATTTTCGGGAGAGAAGTCATCCGTGAAATATAGGCGTTTATTAGATTCTTTTTTCATGTTTTCTATTTCCAATCAGGCAAAGAAAAACCCCTTTCGGGGCACTTCATTTAAGCAGACTTAATTAGGACGCCAGCTGTATCTTTCACGCTTGATGCGATCAGATCCCAGTTAGTTGGAGTGCCAATTGCTGCATCAGTTGGAGATTTTCCACCGGTAGCGGTATCCCATGCGTAACCTTTCACACCTGCACCGAATGTCCACTCAGCTTGGTAGGTGTACTTGATATTCTCTCCACCAGTGCCCGGCACCAATTCAGCATTAAAGTCATTGTTGTCATTCACAACAACAGCACCTTCAACAAGGCCTAGCGAGTTGTAGAATGCAGTGCCAGCATTATCACCTACTAAGGCTGGCGCATCGGTCACCACAAACACACGACCAAACGGATCACGAACCACATTCACACCATCATAACGGAACAGGTTTTCTGAGTTGGCCAGAGCATTGTCAAACAGGTTGTGCATTGTTGTGGAGTGAACAATCCAAGCACGAATTGCGCTTGAGCGGTCACCGAGTTTTGCCGCACCTTTGTTTAGCAAGCGGAAAGATGCTGCATCAGTACCATCACCATGTACCGCATTGAGATTACCTGAAATCGCAGAAGATGCCCCCAAAATACCCGCATTCAGCATATCCGCAAGACGCGCCTTAGCCAGCTGCTCACCAATAGTTAGAGCTGCAAGTTCAGGGTTTTGAAGAATCCAAGAATACTGCTGTTTTTCATATTCAATGGGTGGTGTGCCTGCTGCGACTTTTACAGCTACATCAAGTAATTGTTCTAAACGTTTTGCAGTAACTGTGCCAGTACCATACGCATTACGACGACGCACAATACCAGCAATTGCCTTGAACGATGCTTCAATGTTGAAATCACCACCGAAAGGCTCATTGATCAATTGGATTGCGCCCTGTGATGCTTCGTTGAATTTATTAATGTCCTGTGCCACCGTTTCTGTCATTGCGGCATAGGTTTGCTTGTTAAATACCTGTAAATCAAAAGGCATATGCCTCTCCTTAAATTAATTTATGCTTTTTCGCCCACTTGCTTCATGTAAGCAATCTTTTCTTCTTTGGTTTTGCATTCAGCCAAAGATTTAGGGCCCGATTTGTTTCCATCACCACCCTGAAAACCCGCACCACCAGCTTGAGAACCTTTTAGAATTGAATCCTTGTGCTGGTATCCACCAACCAAGGTTTCTAGGGCTTCATCAAAGTCTGCGATTTCACCCGGGCGAGTGCGTGAATAGATTTTTTGACCATCAGCACCTACCGCCACAACCTTGCCATTTTCGATCTGGAAGTTTTTACCAAACGTGGCTTGAATCATGTCTACCGGTACAGCGATGTTGTCTTGAATGAACTTAGAACGAGCAAAACCGCCACCAATAAGTTCGTTATGCAGTTGGGTTTGGAAGGCATCACGCTCTTGAACAATTGGTGCATATTTGTCTTCAACGGCTTTAATTGCTTCGAGTTTGATTTTTTCGACTTCGCCAGCATCCACCAGTTTTTTATCGTCGAAGTTTTTCAAGGTTTCTAAAGCTTTTTTGGCTGCCACTGGATCTTCAATGCCTTCAAATGCTTTTAGTGTGGACTCGGCTTTTTCTTTTGCTTCACGATGGGTTTTTGCTTCCGCATTTAGAGTGCTGATCTTTTGCATTGCTGAACCAGCATCAAAGCCAACCTCTTTCCCATCATCATGCACATAGACTGGAAGCCCTTGAGTGTCTACTTCTGCATATGTTTTATTGTCAATGACTTGTGTTTTAAGTTTCATAGGTTTCCACCATGTTGAATGAGCATCCGCTCGTTACGCTGTCCGCATCCGCTTTCAGCAGGCAATAAAAAAGCACCTCGGGAGGTGCTCTATTTGAATTTAGTTTTTGGGGTAATTGCAAAAAAGCAATAACCTTCGAATTTCTAAAGTTTGTTTTCTGCAAGTTAAACTTCTGTTACTGCTTTTGAGATATCCTTATGACCTAAAGAAAGCCCTTTCGGGTCATGATTTGGATTATTTGCATTTGTTCTCTGGTTGGTTTAATTGCTCACGCAACCATTCAGACTCATCTTGCAGGCTTTCTTTGGTGTATCCCATTGCTCGGACACCTTCTGAAGCTCCCTCATACTCCTTAAATCTACTTAAGACAAAATCATAAAGTTCAATATTCTCTTTCCAACCTTTGCAATCTAGAGCTTTAAGTTTATTGGACCTAGCTAGATCCTCTTGCTCATTCTTTGCCTCCGTAGAAATCACTTGATTTCTGTCCGATTGTGTTTGAACGTATCGCTCCATTAACTTATAATATTTAAGTTCAAAGTCTTTTTGAGTTGAAGCAAAAGAGGTGCTTGATACAATTACACAAAATAGAAATGCGAAAAGCTTCATTGTTGTTATCTGCCTAGTTAAAATAGTGATGACTATTATATTTAAACACCTAACAATTCAAAGGTTTTTTTATCTAAAACCTTCAACTCATCCAACGTATAACCACGCTTATTCAGCGGATCAGCAAACTTATCAATGCTGTACTCACCTTTTTTATAAAGCTCATACTTAGATTTACCCAGCCAAGTGCGCTGAAAGAACTCATCCGACTGCTCGAAAAACTCTTTAAATGATGTATTGGCATCAAGCTGACCAATAAGATGTTTACGCTCATCCTTAGGAATATCTTTGACTTTACGCTCGTCCATAACGAAAGGCCGTAATCCACCAATCTCACCATCCTTATTGCAAGGCACATATGTTGTGCGGTTATTTGGATGCACTGGAAATCTTGGCCGCAATGGATCATCGATAGAAAATACGTCACCGTCGATTGATGCGCAGTACTTACAAGTGCGCCCATCCAATGTGGCTACAACTTTTACATACTCATACCCAAGCGCCTTGTACGTATCGATATAAGTTGCAGTACTAATGTGACTGCGGGCTGTTCTTACTTGACGTTCAATTGATTCACGTGACGACTTAAGTAAGCCATCTTTATAATCTAAAGCCTTTCGCCCCTTGATTCGTTGCACAATCTGCTGATTGGTCTGCCCTTGTGAAATACCATCACGAATTGCACTTTCAACTTTCTTTCGTAGTGTTGCTGCAATATCTGCAAATAGATAATCAACCAAAGCACCACCTGAAAAAGGTGCTTTCTTAATGGTTTTATAAATCTTTTCAGCATTAACAACTGCAGCAGTACCAGCAACTAACTTCGCAGAATATGAAGCCTCATAAACCGCCAACTGTAATGCTGATTTATCGAACTGCTCAAACAAGTCCACATCAATTGATTTGAACCACTCATTCAGAATGGTCTTAATCTCTTCAATGTTTTTACTTGATTTAGCCTTACTCGAAAAGTTTAGGCTTTTAAGTGCATTTCGCTCTGAGTCTGACAGCTCGTTTAAGATATCTACTAAGCGGTTTAACTGGCTATTGGAAAGATTATTAAACTGAGCTGTAAGTTCATTTACTGCTTGAGATGATGCGCGGTAGAGATAAGCTGAATGTTGGCTCAGCGCATCAACCAAGGCTTTCTGCGCTGAAATATTCATGTTTAATCCTTATCATCTAGTGAATCGATTCCACCATCTTCACGCTTTTCAATTTTCTTAACGATGTCTTCCCATTTATCTTCCGGGAAAGTACCGGTCTGCTCGTAGTGGTACCAAACATACATCGGCAATTCACCTGCAAGACAAGCTTCGTAAATCAATTTAGAGCGAGTCGCATCATATTTAGGTTTATTAAAGTCTTGGGCAATCATGAAACTAAGCTCATCCACCCTTAAATCATGTTCAGGCATCACAAACTTGGCACACCAGCGCAGCGCATTGGTAAATGCTTCAGATACATTGGCCACAACGAGTGACAAAACTGAATGCTGGACTGAGCTGTCATTGTCTGCCTGAGTGGCTGTCTTATTGGCTGAACCGACTTCAATGAGTCGAGCGCCAAGCTCTTTCATTTGGTTCCACTTATCGTTCATACGCTCATAAGCCAGTCCATTTTTTTCAGCTTGGACCATCTTCGCATCTGTTGGGATTCCTGAGCGACTGCCGACAGAGGCACCTGACTCTTTCACCATGGCATACTGCTCTGGTGTGATGCTTGGGAAACACAACGTAGGCTGACCAACAATAAATGCCGATTCTTCTACATCAGCAGTACTGGTGTAATAAGACAGCTCCATAGTTGCCAACTCATACAGTGGTGCTGTACCAATTTCATCTGAGTTATCTACCGCGCCACAGAAAGTGAAAGGAATATAATCCCAAGGCTGACCATGGTAATCAGTTGGAATGTACTTCTCTCCTTCTACCCATTCGCCTTTATCGTTCTTCGTATAAATTTGAACTGTGTAAACAAAGCCGCTACCACCTTCTTCAAGCGCCAAAATTCGATACTGATCTTTAGTTTCAACCTTAAATCCATTGCGGGTTTTTACCGTCTCAAGCAGCTTCACAAAACTTAGCTTTTTCTGGTTACCAACAATGATGTAATCCCAATCAATAATTGAACTAGCCTGAAGAATATGGATCATCGGAAAAGCACCTTTAGACTTTTCCTCTGCCTTACTGCGACTTGGCGCAACATTTGGAAAATCAACATAAACACCACAGCGGTAGTTTCGGTTAATTAAACGTGTTGCACGTTGGGCACTCTGATAAATAGATCGACCCGCACCATCAGCATTGCGCTCTAAATATTCCAATTCATCTGGTTTATTGAATATTGGTGATTTGCCATAAGCCAAGCCAATATGACTCGCCAAAGTACGGCTTGTCACACCGGGGAAAATTGCACGCATCAAATATTCGTTATAGCGATTTGAGCCATCTGGATCATTCTTTGAATTAAACAGAGAGGGCTTAGGCAGGTACTTCTCTTTTGCTGCCTTAATAACTTCCTGACCACCACAAACATCATCCAACTTATTCCAAGTCGCAATGTGCTTATCATAGTCGGCATGTGTTGCTGTAATGCTCATATTAGAATCCAAACATTGGTATATCGATGCTCTTCACTTGCTCATTGATTGGGAACAAGTATGCAATCGGGTATGTTCCTGCATCGTTCATATGGTCAAAGCCTGATTTTTTATCCGGCTGTCCATTTTCATCATAGATTTGACGCTCTTGGCATTTAGCAAAGTGTGGACACTTAGAAGCATTCACAAATAACCGGCGCTCACTGAACGTATTGCAAAGCATTCCATTCATAGAGTTAATGCGATCTTTTACAGCCGGGTTTCTTGAATTAACAAATACTTTAAACCCTGCTTTTCGCAGTAGTGCTAAATCTGTTTCACTTGCATTATTTGATTTGCGATTTTCCCCAGAAGCATCAGGATAAATCCCGATTTCATGTTTTGGGTACCGCTCCTTAATCGCTTCAATCATTGCAGGCGTATCAAATAGATTCACAAGCTCATCTACTGCATGCATGGTGTCACCACGACGCACATAAACCACAGCGGCCATTTTGGTAACGTTAAAGTCCATGCCGATGTGAAGCGTGTCGCCATCTTGAACTGTTTCATTTGAGCTATTGAGTACCCGGTTAAAGCAGTAATAAATAACGCCCTGATAACTTTCAAAACTAGCTTCATATTCCTGACTGAATGTTTTCGGGTCCATCTTGCGCTTGGCAACAATGATTTCCGATTCAGGAATATTTCCGCCTTGTAGCGATGTATATGAGAAGCTGCGGCAATCCGGTTCATGTCCAGGCTGGCCATCCATGAAAGTGTCCATAGCAATGGTTAAAGCCTTTCGGTGTACCAATCCTTAAAACATGACCACCAACACGCTGTTCGCCACTCACGATGTATTTGCATGTTGACAGCATTGGGCGTAGGACTTCTTCCCATGCGGCCCACTTACAGTCCGCCCATTCATCAATGATCAGGAAAAATAAGCCGGATCCACGAAGGTCATCATAGTTATCCAGACCAACCACACGCATGACATGACCACTTTTTAAAGTGATCGTGCATTCAGTTTCGTTTGGTTTTCCTGCACGCCATGAAGGCGGAATCGCTTGTTTTAATCGCTTCCAGAAGACACGCTTGGCCTGTTTGAAGGTAGGCGCTGCATACCAGATTTCATCTTCAACCGACACATTCCATTTAGCTGCCAGTCTTGCAGCTCGACGCATTTCAGCTTTAGCTAAGAATGTCTTGCCAAAGCGTCGACCACATACAGCATCACGAAAACGCGCTTCTTTCTGCCAGCCCCATAAGTAGATATTGGCTTGCTTTGGTGTAAGAATGACTGCACCTTCTGGTGGCTCAAAGAATTGGCTCATTTGGAATTTCCTCATCAGGCCGCAGCTCAACCTTGTAGTCTTCTCCCGGGCCGTGTTCTTGAGGTGGCTTAACTTCTCGTCTCAATTTCTCTACTTCAAGCTCTAATTTTTGATTATTCAAAACCTGATACTCAAGCTCATTTCTTTGCTTGGTCAACATAGAGATACGACCAATCAAGCGGTCAATTAAAGTGTCATAATCTTTGCGCTTATATACAATCCTGTCGCCACCACTCTGATCTTGAGGGTTTGCATCCCCAAGCGTCATCGAGTCAATAGCAACCTTGTCTTGGTCTTTAATTGCGTCATCTTGTGCTTGCTTGGCTTTTAATGCTCTAGTCAATTGCACTTTGCAAAGCTTCAACTCTGAATCAATAGAGTGCAATTCAGATTGCTGGCTAAACTCTATTTCATCTTCAGTCATAAACTGAGAGTAGATATTGTGCTTTGCGCTGTTTTTATTACCTGTTGGCGCTCCCGCATTCCCACCATGCAGGCGACACCGTTTTTTACCTTTGATTGGCGGTTTTTGACACGCTTCGCCATTGCGTTTCTTTACTCCGCAAATAGCCATAAACGCCTCATAAACTTTCTTTCATAGGATTGTTTCGCAAAACAGGTTTATTGGTCCTGATAACACCACTTCAAATCATCCGGCACAGTCAAATACACATGCAACTGAGTCACAGCAAAGTCATGCACATAATTCAAATACTCAGTCATCTGTTTCACTGTCGCCTTGGTTGTACTGCAAAGCCTGATGACCTGTTCACCGATAGCCTTATACTCATCTGGTTCAGACTGCTTTACTTTGGCAATGGCATGACACATTTCAGCAAACTGCTGGTCATCTCGACGATAGATATAAATCAGAAACTTCTTCTTGAACTCAAAATGTAATTGGTCTTTATGGGTGCCGTTCTTCTTTTCGATTTCACCCAGCCATTTCCAATACAATCTATTTTGAGCTGCCGACCGGTCATTCTGCTTTTGATCTATCGCCACCCTTAACGGCTTGCCCTCATTAATCGCCTGAGTGTAATTGGTATGCATGTAGTTAATGGCTTTGGTGATGTCGGCATGACTCTGGATAGGAAACACAGCTTTTTGCATTTCCTGCTCCTAATGCTATTTAGATACAATCCACCCAGTAAATATACCAAGAAGAAAGATTATCAATGACATAACACCTTGCTCTAAAGTCATCTCAAAACACCTCTCTATCTTCCATCACCAACATCCGATTCACTCTCACCAACCACTTTTCAAACATGGCTTCACTTTGTTCTCGGTTGCCCAACTTGTATTGATCAAAATCAGAATGGCACACATGACACAAAGGAACTGTAAACGAATCATCTGCTTTTATCCCTCTACCCTTACCATGCTTCGCGCTATTTGAATGAGCCGCTTGTGAGTCTGGATTACCGCATCGAATGCATGGCAGCCTTCTGATTGCTGCGAGTCGTTTTGGGTTTCTCATGGAGTAATTCTTCTATGCTTGCGATCTGCTTACCAATCTTTCTCAACTCAGCACCGCAAGACTCTTTAAATGCATAGCTTGAATACAAATGGTTATAGTTCATCAAGCGAGCTTGGTTTGCTTTAAGCAGCTCTAGATTTTTGAATGCCTCTACTCGATCAACCATGACCAACCTCAATAGAAAAGAAAAACCCCACTCAAATCTCCAGAATTGAGCAGGGCCTTATGTGCCGTAATACGTTCGGCTATTTAAGGTTTCGATTAAAGTGTATTGTTTGTGTATAATTTACGTTAATAACAACTTAAATTTTATGTTAATTTGATCACGCTTTATTTTTTGAATATATATCTCATCATGAAAATATCTTTTCTTTATTCCGTATTAGGCATTTTTATTTGTGTATCTGTGACTTGTTTGGTATTAGCAACAATTTCACATGACATATTCTTTTTAGAAATTTCAGGGCTTCTCGCCTTGTCAGCAGTTTTAGTGGGTTTAGAAATCAAGGACACGAAATATGATCCTTTTAATCTGTAATAAAGCACAGGTGATATATTCTTATTCAGGCCCCATTTTTTAATGGGTTTTTTGCTATTCAACTTCTTTCAAACAACTTCGACAAACCTTTATCTCATCACCATCAATCGTGTGGTCAATCTCCGTCACACCATGGAAGCCGAATAAGCATTTTAAAAGTTGGAGCATGTGGATCTCCTGAATTAGGTGGCGGTAATCAATTTAAAAACCACTAGAAATTAATAGGAACCGCCATAGGTGCCCTGATATTGCTTACACAAAAACATTTCTCAGGGCATTAAAAAAGCCCACCGTTTGGTGAGCTTCTTTCAGATCAAGTGCTTAACTAACACTTCGACCACTTATAACACAAATTTAAACTAAGTGTGCTGCACTGTCAAGTCTGCCAATGCTTCTATTTTTCCATCCAAATAAGCAAGGCCTTTATCTATTGTTGATCTGACTGTTGCTTTGCTGCAACTATGTGCCCCTGCAATACTTCCGTATGACCAATCCATTTCGTAATTTAATATTAAAAACCAAGCTCTTTCAGCTAAATACTCACGACTATCTTGATGCATCGCCGCTAGTAATTTACTTACCTCTACCGCTTCAAAATCTGAAATTTCACACGTTACAGATACCTTACTTGACCGTGTTTTAGATTTGTCATTTTTGTCAATTAGCACCGCCAATGGAGTGCTTATGTGATTTGGCTTTACTGAGCGTACCCACAATCCATACTGCTCAAGCCACTGGTGAGCTGAGCGTTTCGACCAATCCATTAAATTCACCATTGCATTCATCCCAATCCCTCAAACCCTTAACTTTTCAACTTGAATAATCAGCTTCCCGCCTTTTTCTGATGGCAACCGCTTCACGAGCAATTCATCCACCTGAGAGTCATCCAAAATCAACCCACCTTTCGACAAAGCGTCAAAGCATGGTTTTACGATGTTATCGATGTCACGTATTTTCGCATCAGGTGGCGCGTATTCGATCTTTACTCGAACTCTGCCCTGATACCCTGCTGGCTCAATAAAACGCTTCATAACGTCAATAAAGTGGATTGCACGCTTACTTAATCGATTGGTCTTGTTCGCTCCACGAATCCAATAGTGATTCACCGAAGGAGGTGTGATTAAAACTTCACACCAGAGCAGTTCATCATTCATCACACCAAACCCTTTCCCTTCGACCAGATGAGCCGAAACCTTTGGCATTGGATCTGGATTGGATTTCTTTTTGCCCGACTTGGCTGCTACACCAAATCGAGGGCCAATACCGGCTTTTCGTGCCTGTGCTGCGGTGATACGGAGATTAGTCATTAGCACCTCGCAGGGCTTTAAGTGCATCACCCAAGCAACGAATCATTGCCATTTGAAGAAAATCAAAATTTCCTCGCCTGTCTTGCTCCACATATTTCAAATCCCCTTCAAGCATATACCCAACAGTCTCAACCTGTTTTTTCTTCTCGATATAACAAGCCTCCATGTTGTTGAGCTGGGCTTTCAGGTTGTCAACCTTGGCCACTTCCATATCAATAACATTGCCGAGAACCTGTTTTGTGGTGCTTAATTCATTTTCTAGTTTCTCAATCTTGGCTTGTTGGTGCTGAAATACAGCTAAAGCTGGGTCTTGCACCATCTTCAAATCAGCACACTGGTAGTCCTTAATAATTCCCCAAACCTGCTTAATCTCACTCATCCCTCAATCACCCTCGTCGTCGGCGCAATATGATTGCGAATGTCTGATACATGGTCCGTGCGGTCGTGGTCTGCGATGGCGGTGCGAAGATCAGAAATTAAGTAACTTTGCTGTCCTGTCATATTCGGAAAGCTCAATATTGAAATGTGGTATTCATTTCGTGTAATCCAAAACATAGCCCACTCAGGCGCACCCGCCACAATTTCCCGCATTTGTTCGATTGTTAGATTCATGACTTCACCCCAAATAGTTGTTTTGCTTTATCCGTTGGCAAGAAGCCTTGAGGGGAGTTTCTTTTCCCATCTCCGAGCACATAACCGAGTTTTTCTAAAGAATTTACGTATCGCTGCACAGTTCGATAACTCGTATTGGTCACAACGTTATCAAGCACATCTTGCACATAAGTCGCCTTACCTCTGAATGTGATAAACAGCAGAATATCCATCGTTGTTTCAAACATGTATCCGTGTGATTGGCTTATGCTCATGCTGCCACCTGCTTTGCTTTCTTTTTTCTACGCTCGCTCATGTAAATTCGACATGCTTCACGAGTCTCTGGTGTTCTGATTCCATGACGATAGGCTGAACGCAGAGCCATGACTTCCACCCAATCCACGGTCTTATTATCATGCTGATCCTTCACACCCCACCTCCTACTTGCTTATCCATAAAACGCACCGCATTCGGCAATTGCTTTTGCTCAGCCTGCAAAGTCGCCTTGTATTTTTCAAAATCATCAAAAGGGTCGATATGTGGCATCTCAAAAGACTCCCAAGGCTGAGGCTCTTTCACTTCCTCTGTCATCTTGTTTACATTTGGCTTAATCAAATCTTTGATTTTTTCCAGCGCTTCTTGAGCTATCGTTTTATATCGCTCAGATTCGCTCAGTTGCTCCAATTTGGTCTGTTTATGCTCTAGCAGTGCAGTTGCATCAGGTGCAGTTAAAAATCCATCAACCTCTGCTTGTTTGATTGCAGCAACCGCTTGATCTTTATCCGTACCCAGCGAAGTCATATAAATCGGCTTCAACCCTTAAAGAATTTGAAAAACTTAAAGAAAAAGTGGCTATAAGTAGTGCAAGAGCTAGTGAGTTTCATACTCTTAAGGTTGAAATAAACGACCTGAAGCAAAAGCTCGCCAGTAGCGAAAAGAAGAGCACAATCAATCCAAACCATAACGGTGAGTGGAAAGAAAAAGAATTACAGGTGTATACCAAGTTTAAGCGACTTGTAAAAGATCGGCTTGGTGATAGCGAATACATCCCTATGATTGAGAAAGCTGATGAAATGGCGAAAGCTGAAATTGAAGCGAGCAAAAGATTGGAGGTGAATGATGGAAATTGATCGTCGAGTCAGAGCAAAGGAATTTATGGACCTTATGTCGATTGGTCGAGAAAAGTTTTACTCGCTTATAAATTCAGGAGACATTCAACAACCGATCCGAGTTACTGATAGAGATGTTTTTTGGTATGCATCATATGTAAAAAATAAGGTCGAAGAATATAAGTCGCAAACCTGATACAATAGCCCACATATTCGTGGGCTTTGTTTTTATTATTGGGCCTAACTCTCTTAAAACGGGTAATTAAACGGGTAATATTAACAACCTATTTTATTTACTCTTTATATTTTAGATATTTAGTATGAAAATTGTCATCTTAAACAAGCCATATGACGTGCTCTCCCAATTCCGTAAAGACGAAGCGCATATGACCATATCTGACTTCGTGGACGATCCTAGTCTACGTATTGCAGGTCGTTTAGATATGGACTCCGAAGGTTTGGTATTTTTAACCGATCATGGTGGTTTAAATCAGTACATCACCAATCCTGAAAATAAAAAGTTCAAAACCTACTTAGTGCAAGTCGATGGCGACATCACAGAAGAAGCGCTTGAACAATTAC
The DNA here is from genome assembly GCF_013419215.1 of Acinetobacter sp. YH12096. Classification (NCBI taxonomy): domain Bacteria; kingdom Pseudomonadati; phylum Pseudomonadota; class Gammaproteobacteria; order Moraxellales; family Moraxellaceae; genus Acinetobacter; species Acinetobacter sp. YH12096. Next base: position 13,859 of record NZ_VPAM01000054.1, read on the forward strand.
GTAAAGGCGTTGAGCTAAAAGATGGTATGACTTTGCCAGCCAAAGCCATTAAAGTGCAACAGCCAGAATGGTTATGGGATCGTGATCCTCCTGTACGTTTCCGTGCAAACATTCCAACCTCTTGGGTTGAAATCCAAATTTGCGAAGGCCGTAACCGTCAAGTTCGTCGTATGACTTCAGCAGTGGGTTTCCCAACTTTACGTTTAATTCGTACACGTATTGGTGCAATTGATTTAGTTCAATTGGCTTTAGAGCCAGGTGAAACCAAAGAAATTGAACCTTTACTTTACCCTGACTTTCAAAATGTACCTGCAGAAGAACCTTACCGTTCACGCTCTTATGTGAAAAAACCAGGCGGTACAGGTGGTAAGCCAATGGTTCGTAAGAATAAAGATGGCTCAGTGAAAAAGTCTGGTACAAAACGTATCTGGCAAATGGATGAGAGCGAAAAACCTAAACGCCGTACCAATGGTACAACTCGTCCGAATACCAAAGCTCCACGTGGCCGCGGTCGTAATGGGCGTTGATATTATTTCTTAAAAATCAGTTTGAAAAAAAGCTTACGCCAGTGAGCTTTTTTTTCAATAAATATGTATCTTTGAAGCATAATTTATACAACTTTACTTGCTACTAACGAATCTCTCAGTGATGGCTTTAATACTTGAACCTCACCTGTTTCATGTCTTAATATTCTATATGAATAAATATTTTCAGTTTCTAATCCGTAAATATTCTGAAATCTCATCTTAAATTTAAAATCCAAATCATTGATTTTTGCTGATAAAAAATCATTAGTATAAGTGTCATTCAAACAATCTAGCCTTAATTTAAATTCAATAGACTCATCAACTAATATTTTCATTTCACGCTGATAAATTGTGTCATCCAAAGTCATTAATAAAACAATTCTTGATTCATTAATTCTCGAATAAACACTAAAAATTAATGAGCATAACTTTTCAGGCTTATTAGTTAATAGATCTCTATTAGATTTCTTTCATAAGTCATTTTTCACTCAGCTCCAAGTTATAAATTCCAGCAATTAGATTGAATCTTAATGCTAGTCTTTTGCCTCGATTGCGATATCGCTCAGCAAGAATTTTGAAGGTTT